>JAESRJ010000265.1 GCA_016764715.1 Kordiimonadaceae bacterium
ACGAGGGCGCCGTTTACTGTAAAGGGCGGTAGGGTGGACGGGTTAACCCGTAGCTGCATACCGTTGATCTGGGACTGTATCATCCAGGAGCCATCCAGAAGCTTGGTCGAGCTTCTTTTAAAGGCGGCGCGGTTGGTCGCCATAGTTTGGCCTCTGGTGTTGATCAGTACATATTTCTGATTTGGTAACGCTTTGAGCGCTGTTTCGGTACTTGACCAGCCCCCAAGCCGGTAGGCTTGCTGTAGAGCTTGGATAAGTTTCGCGGGTATAGCGGCGCTATGGGCGTTCGCATCGGTTGCACTGAGAAATCGCTGCACTCGGTGGCTGGTGATTTGGTTTGAACTGTATGCCAGCACCATGATAGCTGCGAGGATTGTGCCGGCAACGACGGCCATAATTTTTAAGCGAAAACTCACAGGTTATCCTCACCGTTTGCATCAAATCGGTATCCAACACCGAAGACTGTTTTAAGGAGGCGCGGTTCGCTGGGGTCTATCTCAATTGCGCGGCGCAGGTTGAAGATATGGCTCGATATCGTTTTTTCACTGCCTTCGTGATTAAAGCCAAAAACCCGCTCAACAAGGTCTCCGCGCCCAAACACTCTGTCAGGGGCGCTCATGAATATAACCAATAAATCAAATTCACTAGGGGTTAGGGTAATTTCAGACTTGTTTTTGAAGGCTTGGCGCTTTCCGGGTTCTAAGTTTATGGGGCCACACCTCAAAATATGATTTTTATCTTTAAAATCAGAAGCCTGTAATGTGTTCCTAAGGCGTGCCTTCACTCTTGCGACCAGCTCCTTTGGACTAAAGGGTTTTACCATATAGTCATCAGCACCCGAATTTAAGCCAGCGATACGGGCCGCCTCCGAGCTTAGGGATGTTAGCATGATGATTGGTGTATTCATTCGTTCCCGGATCCAGTCGAGCAARGTTCTGCCATCGATRCCTGGCAGGAGGATATCCAGTATAATYAGATCAAACGACTGCTGCTGCAAAAGCGTGAGCGCCTGTTGGCCGTCATGCTGCACTGTTGTGGCGTACCCTGCGGCGTCCAGATATATCTGAATGGTCTCAGCGGTTTGGCGGTGATCTTCCACCACCAAAACACTGGGGCCGTCGGCTTCTGGTGCCTTAGCGGCTGGCATGTGCCGTTTCTCCTTGGGTGAACCAATGGTTTAGTTTGCGGCTTAGCGGAATGGCTGCCCCGCCGTAATTTGATAATACAATAATCGTGTAACCAAGTTCTGGGAAGTGGTTAAAATCTGCTTGAATGCCGGGGGCACCGCCGTTATGGCCCCAATGGGTGAAGCCGTTTGTTTCCCGGACACCGAAAAGATAGCCATATGATTTGTCCGCGCCAGGCCCAGAATGGCCTGTGGTGAGCGTGGCGAGACTTTCAGCTTTCACAAGTTTACCAGAGCGCAATGCATTGGCAAAGGCGAGCATATCGCGTGCACTGGCATAGCCGCCACCCGCAGGAGAGCCCTGAATGCCGATAATATCTGTGTTAGGCGTCCAAGGTTTGGAGGCTGCCGCAGCACCGCCGCCGTGGCCCCGTTGGCCAGGCTTCAGGTAGCCGATGGCGATACCGGCTGCTTTATCTGTTTTTTTGAAATAACCTGAATTCCGCATTCCAGCTTTATCGAATATATGCTTTTGCACATAGGYGTAATAATCCTCACCGGATACCATTTCGATTATTCTACCGAGTACCCAWGGGCCAGCGTTGCTATATTGAAACCGGYTACCTGGCTCAAAAGCCAGTGGATTGTCTGAAATTATRTCGATTAGGCCCGCTACAGTCGTTGTCTGGTGGTAGCGGTCAAAGTCATCATCATCCACAAAAGCTTCAATACCTGAAGTGTGGCTGAGGAGTTGRGCAATRGTGACTTTTTCGCGCACGTCTTYGTCAGGATAATTGGGTAAATGTTTACCRACRGTATCTTGCCAATCRATTTTGCCAGCCTCAACAAGCTGGGCGATTGCAACGCCAGTGAACATCTTATTCATTGAGCCAAGGTTAATCGGTGTATCAAGTGTGTTTCTACGGCCTGTGCTTTYGTCAGCCTCACCAATGAAGGTCATATAAAACGGGCGACCATTTTTWGCGACAATCACKGTGCCRGAGAATKTATCRTCWGCGCCTAGYTKYTCAACAWAGGCRTCRGCCATATCYACYARCCGTATATCCGATAAGCCTGCGTTTTCASTACTAAGCGGTGCGCGGTAGGGGCGAACTTCAAACGTGCCGACTTTAAAATCTGTTTCAGCAGATATTTCGAGGACCATCTTAGCTTTTGTGTTTTGCACCGTATCCAAGATCACAGAATATTGGCCATTTTCTTCCCTAGTGATCGCGAAGCTGCTTGGCCGCCGGAAATGGTTATTCATGGCGCGAAACAGGCCCATAAGTCGGTCAGGCCCATTCTCAAGACTGTCTTTTGAAACCGCAGCTTCCAGATCTGCGAGGGTAACGTCGTCATCGAAGAACAGATCGAAGAACCGCTTGGCACCTGCTGTGATCTCCTGTGGTGAGGATTCAGGCACTTGAATGACACTGGAGGCTGCAGTAGTTGGCGTGCCTAATGTAGGCACGGCCAAGGCCGCAAGRATATAGGGTAGGGAAGCTGTTCTCATTTGTCTGTCCTCGCAATGGTTTCATTTTACGAGGACAGCTATACGTCTTAGATTTTCAGATGTTATTCAGACTAGCAAGAAATATATGAATTTACTTGGAGCGGGACACCGAAAATGCGTCTGCCTTTTGCCATAGTGGCAGCAGAGCGGAAGATATGCCTGCTTGATCAGCGCGCTCGGCTGCGAACCTAATGCCGCTGTCCGCACGGAACCCGAGCACGCTGTTTAGCAAGCTATTTGGCGGGGCCGGGCGATTGCTGAGGCTTGCAAGGGGTGCGCTAAAGCTATCCCAGTGAATAATATAGATGCCTTTGGCCTTAGTGTTCGTAACGACTTCGCGCCAATAATTATTTTGGTACKCAGSCGTTTGCCCAGCKACGCCGCCGACACCCAAATAAACCACATCGACTTTCTTGCCAGCAAGCGACCCGGCCTTTTGGTTGGCACTGCCTTGGATGAGTGCGCTACCTGATGGGTGCTCAAGCAATATGCTGTAGGCCTTGCCCAGGCGGTAATCGAGCGCTGCCGCGGGCGGCGTAAGCGGCGAAGGGATTTCGGGGTTCTCTAGTATTGTCGCTGCGAACGTAGCATTCGCTGGGACATAGTGGATGCTTTCGATCATCGTAATTTTAAAGGCACCATATTGAAGCGTTTGTCCGTCTTTGACAGTGATGATCTGATCTTCTGGCAGGCCGCCGCCGCGCGCGATATTGGCTGTGGCAACCGAGCCGACAACTTGAGCGCCAGTTAGCAGGGCAACAGGTGCCACGTCCATTGCGTGATCAAAGTGAGAATGTACTGGAATGATAGCAGCCACCTGCGGGTTGCCAAGTTTTGCTAAGCCGTGAGCAATGGCATCATCATCGGGCGATATAGTGCCGAATGCCATGGCCGTGTCTGTGGGCCTGGTGAACCATCCGTCGATCATAATATTGGTTTCGCCGTCTGAGAACATCATGCTGGAGGTTCCGAAAAACTGCACCGTTACATTACTGCTTGCGGGTTTTGCGTATAGGCCTTCAAACTCGGTCATGTCTGGCGCGGTGTTTACTAGCCAAAAGAATGCGACAAATATCAGCCCCACTAAGGCTAAAATGACAAGTAAGGCTCGTTTCAAAAGTTTCACGCAGGGCTCCAATTAGATGATTAGACGAGGTAGAGAATTAAACGACTTTGATGAGTTGGCGAGGACAAAATTATTAACTTAAGTTTACGTTTCGGAGATTTGCATAGACCTACAGGCCTTGTAAACCTTGATAAACGTTATATTTCTTGGCTTTCCACCGCAGGTTCAGCTAGTTTGGCGAAGGTCGAATAGGGTCGTAGGTTAAGGGAGGACACCGTGGCGAAATTCAAATTCGGCATTAAGTCAGACACTTTATTGTCTGTTTCAGCGATGCTTGCCGCGCTTGCAGCCGTTGTAGTCGCTGTGATGCAGACCCAGATTATGCGCGAAGAGGCGGAGCTGGAGCGTGAGCATGCCCGCCTATCGGTAATGCCGTCCATTATGCTGCTTTATAGCAACGGCACGTCAGCGAACGGCACGCGGTTTTTTGAGCTCAACATTCAGAATCTGGGCTTAGGRCCGGCAGTKATTGAAGATTTYTCCATCACMTATAARGGYGWGCGCATGARAAACCARCGCAGCTGGGTTCACGCCGTGGCGGACGATGCGAAAAAACAGAACCTGYTGACGGGCAATTAYGGCATTCAAAATAGTTTTGCAGGCAATGGCCGGGTTGTTCCGGTTGAAAAAACGCTCAACCCCATACGGGTAGATCATGATCAGTTGGCGTTGCTGTTGCAGGAAKCTTTTAAAGACACWGAATTCAGCTTRTGTGTTTGYTCCTTCTACGGAGACTGCCAGCGTGTTGATGATCTCGCCACTCGGCCGGTAAGTGTGAAGACATGTACGAGGGAAGATGATGAGCAAAGCTAAGGAGGCCAAGAAGGCAACAGCGGACAGTAAGTTCAAGGTAAGTATGGAGTTCTTAATGTCGGCATCGGCAATGATTGCGGCAGCAGCAGCAGTTATAGTTGCGGTGATGCAAACCAATATCATGCAGCAAGAGGCTGAGATGGAACGCGAACATGCGCGCCTTTCGGTGCAGCCATCAGTGTGGTTCGGTAGTAACTATAGCACTGGAACAGACCCTCGTTTTGCTTTTCGGCTACAAAACAAGGGCTTAGGCCCTGCAACTGTCGAACAACTTGAAGTCAAGGTTGACGGTAAAACAGTCCTTTACTGGAGTGATGTTATTGAAAAARTATCTGACGAAAAGTTTCATATCAAGGGCAAAAAACAAAATGTTGGTTCGAGTTTTTCAACGATACCAAACGGGCATGTGGTTCCGGCAGGTGAGGAAATTAGACCTTTTCGGATTGACGGTAACCTAGAATTGGTAAAGCTGTTGGCCAACGCKCGGAGCCGCATAGAGCTTTCTGCCTGTGTTTGTTCAGTTTATAAAGAATGCTGGAATACCGGGAGAGGAAAACGCCCTCAGCCAGTAAAAATGTGTGCATATGACCCCGAGACATTTTTTAGAGGACGCTAGATCTAGGGAGTCGGTCGCGTTGAATTTTCAGTCAGTAGAACCGGTAAACCATTAATGAAGCTGCAGGCAGCTGATGCATTTCCCAGAGGAAGCCCTTCCAACGCTAATAATTGGAACGATAATGAACTTGCTGCCGGGAATGCGTTTCTCGTGCTCTACGCCAGTTTTAACAGGGATCGTATCGTCGCCTGTTAACCACAGTAAACGGTGCGATTTTTTGATGTCCCTGCTAGGTCGTGAGCAACGCAGATTGGTATGATCTGTAAAAGCGGTTTGCTGGAGGGTGGTGGTTGGCAGAGTGGCGTGCAACAAGGCCACGTTTTTGTTACTGGTAAACACCTTTCAAAGGCGCTTTGCCAGTACGGCATTCTTCATTATCAGTGGCACGCCAAGCTTGTGAATTGGCAAGATAGCTGAGAGATAAGCCCTGCCGAACCGGTTATGCGTAAACACCAAAGTGGTAACACATAAATACCGTGTATTGTTCCGCTCGTACCTCAAAACAGATACTTTAAAATCCAGATGCTTATCCGTTGAGCCTACGACTAACTCGTCTGTATTTTGGGCGTAAATTTCCCAGCGGCAAATTTTTTCACCAACTTTGTACGTGGCTTTGGCTTTTTCCGGGATTAGCTCTTTCAAAGAGGGGCCACTTATACCCAAGACTGACACTGCGGCTGTCCGGGTCATCAAAAGTAGTTTCATCCACCAAGAGTAATGATTAAAAATGGCACAATATTGCTCGTAAATAGAGTGATCGGTTAGGGGAACCTCAATTTCAAATGCATCTGAATGGCTGGCACCATGCAAACTCGGATAAAGGARACTAGATTTGTGAAGGCTAGTTTGACTGATCAGCATATCAACCCTTTTTCTTTTGAAGGAAGAGGCACGCAAACAGGTACCATGAAGAGCTGGTCTGGAGCTGCATGTGCGACGTTACGTCTCTACGGCACTGGCGTTCTGGTGCCGCYGTGGGTTGACGATCATCGATGTGGATTGTTTGTTGAGCATCGCCTCACATACAAAAACTGGACTAATAACTGCCATGCCGCGTATGCGCGCTGCCTCTAGTAGGCAAGCCGTTATCTAAACCCGTGGCGACTGGTTTTTCCAAACGCTCGTTTATGTTTCCCTGGCCCAGAACATATCTCGGAACCCAGTCCCAAAACGTTTTAGCGATGTTTTTAGTGGTAAGGATTAATCGTTCTTTGCAAGTTGAAGCGGCAGGTCGTTTATAAAGCTGCGTGCTACATTTGCACTTTCTAGCGGCAGTTCTTCCATTGGCGCGTGGCCAATATWTGGAAAKATAACGAGCTTGCTGCCTGGAATGCGTTTTTCCAGTTCAATCCCTGTTTCTACCGGGATGATTTTATCATCCGATCCCCACAGTATAATCGTAGGCACTGCGATATCTGCAACGGGTAGCTCTCCGCGCTCATTCCGRTAGTAGGCAAAACGTTTTGCCGTAGCATGGCGGTTACCGGGGTGGCGGATAAGTTCCCAGTAGCGGTCAATCATCGTGTCRGTGATAAGGYTATGATCYGTAAAGCCTTTTTTCAGGCCGTCTACCACAAAGCTACGCGGTGTTACGCCTTTCAGTAACCAGTCACTATACCAGTGTCCTGCCAGCTTGAAGGCGATCGGTGTATCGGTGTTTTTCTTGGCACCCTCAGGGACTTTGATCCCTGCGCTGTCAAGCAGYACCAAGGCGTCSAGTTCGTTAGGGTAGGTAAGCCCATAGAGCAGCGAAATGCCGCCGCCCATGCTATTGCCCCCAAGAATAAAGTGCTTGAGCTCAAGGGCTTGCGTAAATTCGTGCAGGAAATCCACCATACCCGGGTATGTGTAATCATCAGCTGGGGTACTGCCTGTTAGGCCGTGGCCCGGAAGGTCTACGGTAATAACCATGAAGTCATCTTCAAGCGCATCTACCCAAGGCCCCCATGTATGCAGGCTAGCGTTTGATCCGTGCAGAAGGACCAGCGTGCGGCCTTCCTCGTTGCCCTGCATCCTATAATGGGCCCGTGCCCCCGACGGTAGGTCTAGAAAATCAGAGGCACCGCCCGCGTATTTTTCAGCCAGAACCGCGTGTGGGATGTCGCTTTCCCACATGAAACCAACTGCAGCTGCAAAAAGTACGATAAGCCCCACAAATCCRTATGMAATTTTCTTAATCATGGTTTCATNCCTTKGSTCGCTCAGCTGSYRGCTTTTCTTGCCGCGATTAATTTTTCGAGGCGTTCGATCAAGTTCTTTTCGATCCACCAAATGTCTGCGAAGGCGCTTCTGACAAGTTCCACATTTCGTTTAGCGCTTAGGTTCTGAAGCTCGGCATTTGCCATGCCTTCCATCTTTCGATCCCARAGTKTAGCGTGGACCCCCCGCAGTTCAGATACTGCGGCAAAAGCGTTTAACACGTCCAACTCCATATAGGTCATCAGACCAGTATGTTTGGCAAGTTCCCAGTTGAACTCAGTGATCTGTGCTTGTTTGAAAACGCCTTTACTAAAAAGCTGCCGAGCCACGGCCTGGTAGTCTGCTTCTGTGAGCCCTGTTTTGCCGTCAGTACGGCTTCGAATAACATTGAGCTGCATTTCGTGGTGTTTGTGGGCAGTTTTCGTGCGGGCGAGGTTTTCGCCAGCTTCGATATAAAGCCTGGCGACCAAGTCTTCGGTTCGTTCTGCGATCTCGCGGTCTTCCCACCATTCGGCAAGGGCTAATGCGAGTACGATGCCGATAAT
>JAESRJ010000077.1 GCA_016764715.1 Kordiimonadaceae bacterium
ACTTTCACCACCCCAGCGCAGTTTTCGCGCGGGCCGTTGCAAGTGGCTTTCTCCTCAGGCGGCGTTGCGCCGGTGTTTGTAAGAAGATTACGCAGCAGTCTCGAGCGGACCTCCCCCCCCTTGCTCGGGGCTCTTGCACGCGCGGCGGGCAGTGTTCAGGCCAAGGTCAGATCTCTGATCCCGGACACTACCCGCCGTCGTCTCTTTTGGGATGCCCTWTAYGATRAYGCTGGCAAATACGCCGACATGGCTGACGCTGACATTGAGCGGCTGATCGTTGAAGGTGCCCGCAACCAGCGGCTCGGCGTAACAACAGGCCAAGTGCAGCTCGTAGGCGCAGGCCCTGGTGACCCGGATTTACTGACAATAAAAGCGCACCGCGCTTTGCAGCAGGCTGACATTCTTGTTTATGACCGGCTGGTGAGCCGCGACGTTATTGCGCTTGCACGCCGCGACGCTGAACTGGTTTATGTCGGCAAGTGCGAAGGCAAGCACGGCATCGGCCAAGAAGGCATTCACAAAATCATGGTGGAAGGCGCACTGGCTGGCAAACGCGTTGTTCGACTTAAAGGCGGCGACCCAACTTTGTTTGCGCGCACCTCTGAAGAATTGGCCGCGCTCCGTCAGCACGGCATCCATACTGAAATTATCCCCGGCATCAGCGCCTTCCAAGGCATTGCAGCCTCAGCGCAGATCCCGATGACTGACCGCGATTATTCGAACTCGCTYACGCTGGTCACTGGCCACSTTAAAGACGGCGCTTACAGCGATTGGGCGCGTCTTGCCGGCGAAGGGCAAACACTGGCGGTTTACATGGGCGTGCGCAGCGCACCGAAAATATCGGCGGGCTTAATTGCTGAAGGCGTTCAGGGTTCAACCCCTGTAGCTGTTGTTGAAAACGGCACCCGCGCTAACGAACGGCGTTTTTACGGCACCCTTGCAGGGCTTCCGGCTCTAGTTGCTGAAAACGCCGTTAAAAGCCCTGCTTTACTTATCATCGGCGATGTCGTCAGGAACGCCGCCGACCTAACAAAACCAGAATTCACGAAGCTGCTCACTGCAGCGACCGCGTAAAGGAGCGCACTAAGATGGCGAAGAAGATTAAAGGGCCACAAATGATCCTAGCTAATCGGCTGGATGACGGCCGGGTCGTATTTTTCACGAAAGACGGCGGCTGGAACTCAGACACTGTGTTTGCGGCCTACGGCGAAGGCGATGCCCTCGATGCCTTGCTGGCAGAAGCGGATAAAAGCACGGCCAACAATTTGATTGTTGNCACTGAGCTGATCGGCGCGACCATCACYGAYGACACCGCSTAYCCGACCCACATCAAGCACGCKATGCAGGCCAAAGGCCCTAGCGTACGCGYTGATCTTGGCTATCAAGTATCCGCTGATTGGGAGGCGGCATAATGTACGCTTACGATAAATTTGACCGTTCGCTWGTKGATATCCGCGTTGCTGAGTTCCGCGACCAGGTTGAACGCCGCGTAAAAGGCGAACTGACAGAAGAAGAGTTCCGCCCCATTCGCCTTATGAACGGCCTGTATCTGCAGCTGCATGCTTATATGCTGCGCGTCGCGGTTCCGTACGGCACGATGTCAGGTGACCAAATGCGCCGCCTTGCCCATATCGCACGCAAATATGACAAAGGCTACGGCCACTTCACCACACGCCAGAACATCCAGTTTAACTGGCCGAAGCTGTCTGAAACACCGGACATTTTGGCTGAGCTTGCCGACGTTGAAATGCACGCCATCCAGACATCCGGCAACTGTATCCGCAACGTAACCAGCGACCAGTTCGCTGGCGCTACGGCGGACGAAATTGCTGACCCGCGCCCGTACGCAGAATTGCTGCGCCAATGGTCAAGCTTCCATCCTGAGTTCTCGTTCCTGCCGCGCAAGTTCAAATTTGCCATCACCGGCGCTGATCAGGACCGCGCTGCGGTTAAATGGCACGACATTGGCCTAATCGTTCGCAAAAACGATGCTGGCGAGATCGGCTTTGAAGTGATCGTGGGCGGCGGCATGGGCCGTACCCCCGTGATCGGCAAAACCATTCGCGAGTTCCTGCCAGAGAAAGATTTCCTCAGCTATCAAGAAGCGATCCTGCGCGTTTATAACGAGCAAGGCCGMCGCGAYAAYAAATATAAAGCCCGYATCAAAATCCTTGTGGAAGCGATGGGCGCTGAAGAGTTTGCCCGTCAGGTCGAGATCGAATGGGAAAAAATTAAAGACAGCCACATCGATGTGCCGCAAGAAGAAGTCGCRCGCATTCAGGCTTTCTTCCWGCCGCCTGAKCTTGCTGATCARGATGCKACATCAGCWGCAACAGACGAGTTTGCGAAGAAGAATTTCATCTTYGCSAGCTGGCTGCARAACAACACCAAYKCCCACAAAGTKCAGGGSTATGTGAATGTAACCATTAGCCTGAAGCCGCACGGTGGCATCCCGGGCGATGCCTCTGCGGAACAAATGGATCTCGTTGCTGCGCTTTCTGACGAGTATAGCCAATCTGAAATCCGCGTGAGCCACGAGCAAAAYCTRATCCTGCCGCACGTKGCRCTMAARGACYTGCCAGCCATYTGGWCRGACCTTGATGARGCRGGSCTMGGCACYGCAAAYGTWGGCTTGCTGACGGATATGATTGTATGNCCTGGGCTTGATTACTGTGCGCTTGCAAACGCGCGCTCAATCCCTATCGCGCAGGCTATAACCAAGCGCTTTGACGACATGAAACGCCTGCAAGATATTGGTCCGATTAAAGTGAAAATGTCTGGCTGTATCAATGCTTGCGGCCACCACCACGCTGGCCATATCGGCATCCTTGGTGTCGACCGTAAAGGCCAGGAAATGTACCAGTTGCTGCTCGGYGGTTCTGGGGCGGAAGACGCGACAAAAGCCGCGATCCTTGGCCCTGGCTTTGACGAACACGGCATCGTMGATGCRCTTGAAAAAGTTGTCGCCGTTTACCTCGGCGTCCGCGAAGAAGGTGAAGAGTTCCTATCAACCTACCGCCGGATTGGCGCACAAGTATTTAAGGAGGCGGTTTATGACACTGCTTAGTCTTACGGGCATTGAAGCCGGACGCTGGACTACCTTGTTTGAAGGCGAGCTGCCGCGTGAGGGAGACAGCATTGCTGTTCCAATCGCCCGCCTACTCGCAGAAGGCGTCAGCGCCTTCGCGTCAGCTGGCACGCTTGGCGCTTCTGTGCCAACAGGCACCGCCTTTGCTGAYCTAGAAGAAGTTGTGARCTCGCTKRCWTTTRTMGCGATTGARTTCCCAGCRTTYGGYGACGGRCGMGGGTTCTCGCTTGCGGTACGTCTTCGGAAAGACATGGGTTTCAAAGGTGAAATTCGTGCTGTTGGCCCAGTGATGCCTGATCAGGCTCAGTTTCTACTGCGCTCAGGTTTTGATACTGTCGAAATAGTAGACGAAAACCGCGTCGGTGCCTTCGAGGTAAGCCTTGAGCGTTTCAAAGAGTTTTACCAAACCGACTATATGGGCGCCAAGTCCATCGCCCACACTCGCCACGGCATTAGCCAATAGAGGAAAGCATCGTGACCGCGAACCCAGCTCTTAAAGACGCAGGCTATTTTGATGCGCTCTCTGCTGCCGATTATCTCGACAGCCGCTACGCTGCAAGCAACCCTGAACAAGTGAYTGACGGCGCGCTCAAATATTTTGGACGCCGGTTTGCGCTGGTCTCATCTTTTGGTTCTGAATCTGCGGTTCTGCTGCATATAGCCTCACAAGTTTCTAAGGACATACCTGTGCTCTTCCTGGACACAGGCAAGCTATTCGGTGAAACCAAACGGTACCGCGACGAAYTGACGGCACAGTTTGGCCTGACGGATGTACGGTCGATCTCGCCWGGCGCGAATGACCTCACGAAGCATGACCCAAAAGGGTCGCTTTGGACACAGAACACCAACAAATGTTGCTTCTACCGCAAAGTGCGGCCCTTRAATGATGTGCTCGACGGATTTGAAGGCTGGGCCTCTGGCCGTAAACGCTTTCAAGGCGGCGTGCGGTCTTTGCTGCCGCATTTTGAAGCCTCAGACGGTCGAGTTAAAGTGAACCCGCTTGCGCTTTGGACAAAAGACGATGTGCAAGCATACCTAGACGAACATGACCTGCCGCGACACCCCTTGGTAGAACAAGGTTTTGCCTCTATTGGCTGCATGCCCTGCACCGATAGAATTTCTGAAGGTGAAAGCGAGCGCGCTGGGCGCTGGCGTGGCCAAACCAAAACTGAATGCGGCATTCACCTCAGTGTGGCCGAGAACAGCAAGGTTTTGTCTTCAGACTAAGCTCTTGTTTTCTAATGCATCCGTTACCATGTGTTTGACGAAATACCTATATTTTACAGCTATTGCTTGGCGAAAGCATAAACTCATCCTAATATGGTCAGGTTAAGTTTTTCTAACGCTAATAGCCCCCAGCGATAGCAAGTTGAAAGATGCAGGAAACCCTATGAAGAGATCCCTATTACCGCTGAATGCGCTGCGCGCTTTTGATGCAGCCGCCCGGCATATGAGTTTTAAACACGCGGCAGATGATTTGGCCGTAACACCGGCTGCCATCAGCCAGCAGATCCGGTCGCTCGAAGAATTTCTCGGCGTGGAGCTGTTTAGACGCACCAACCGCTCCCTTGTACTAACGGAAGCAGCACAGCTTTCACTCGCGCCTCTGAAGAACGCGTTTGAGCTGATGGAAGAATCGGTGGATATTCTGACAGACAGCAAAACCACCAATCACCTCAARATCAGTGTGTCGCCGTCTTTCGCCAGCAAGTGGCTGGTGCCTCATTTGGCCAGTTATTATCAGCGCCAGCCAGATTCTGTGGTTAAAATTAATGCGACGATGCAAATCACCGATTTCCGCATTGACGATACCGACCTGTGCATTCGCTACGGCCTTGGTCATTACCCCGGCCTTTTTGTTGAAGAGATCCTGCGCGAAACCGTTTTCCCAGTGTGCTCACCGTCGCTGATGAACAGCTGCAAACTTGGTGAGTGYCCRTCWWCYATATTGGAACATACACTCATCCACGATGACAGCAGTGTGGAAGACGAAAGTGCGCCTAACTGGACCATGTGGCTGAAGGCGGCTGGCGTTGAGGCAGCTGGCGGCATGCCAGCCCTGCACTTTAATAATAATGCATTGGCGATTGAAGCTGCCGTTGCGGGGCGCGGTGTTGCGCTGGCTCGGTCAATCATTGCCGAAGAAGACCTTAAGGCGGGCCGTTTGATTAAGCCGTTCGGCGAAGGTGTTCCGATTGATTTCAAACATTATATCGTTTGCCCCAAGGACAAACTGAAGAACGAGCGCGTACTTGACTTCATCGACTGGCTGCGCAGCGAAACTGGCCATGCGGTACCAAGCGAGGCCGCAGCAGAGTAGGCTGAAATACCCGATTCGATAACAGAACAGTGCCGAATTCTACTTTCGGCGCTGTTTTTTTTGTGAGCTATCCCTCTGATACTGCAATGCTATTTCTAGCATTTCATATAGGCCTCTTGCAATATGATATCAAAATGATATCTATTATATATACATAGAGAGAATATGAATGCTCAAGCAACCTACATCAACGAGAATACGTTCAGGGAGGCACATGCCTCTGTTTGGTATTGAGCACGCTCTTACCCTGACAAATCCAGTTGAGCATCCGCAAACTCCTGCCACCCGAAAAGCCGACCAGAGCACAAGARCGGCATTGAAAACGGCRGTAATTGACATCTTAAGTGGCGGCATACTTTGGCCGGGCACGATATGGATCGCGGCCCTTCTTGTCTTGGTAAAGTAATGGGAATGTGGCCAATATTCATCATAACAAAGNCCGAGAAAACGGCAGACAGATTAAAGAGATAAAYTTRGCAATGAAGCGATTGCTGACCAGAGGAGAGAAATAATGCTTAATGAAAACAGTGTGAAAACGGTAAACGGCATCGGTATTTTACTCGTTCTTATTATGGGATGGATTGCGGCTATTACGTCCATYTTCGTCCTTGCWCACCATCCAGAGAACAAAGTTATAGTGCTCCGCATGCTTCTTTTCGGGCTTCCGACGACGATCTTTTTCATTTTGGCGCTGGCCGGGCTTTTCATGGTGCAGCCCAATCAAGCCGTGGCTTTGACACTGTTTGGAAAATACAAAGGGTCGACCAAAACATCGGGCCTGCGCTGGGCTAACCCTTTCTTCAGTAAAAAGCGTGTATCGCTGCGGGTGCGCAACTTTGAAAGTGATAAACTGAAAGTCAACGATCTTGGCGGTAGCCCCATTGAGATCGGCGCAGTGGTGGTTTGGAAAGTCGTCGACAGCGCCGAGGCTCTGTTTGCGGTCGACAATTACGTTAGCTTTGTGAAAACACAGGCAGAATCAGCACTACGAGAAGCCGCAACAAGCTATCCCTACGATAGCGATGACGAAGATGARATTGCCCTTCGGTCCCATACCGCCGTCATTGCAAAACATCTGAGGGAAGAAATCCAGAACCGGTTGAATGATGCAGGCGTAGAAGTACTGGAAGCTCGTATCAGCCACCTTGCCTACGCGCCGGAAATCGCCAGCGCCATGCTACAGCGCCAGCAGGCCGGTGCCATTATCGCGGCGCGTTCCCGCATTGTGGAAGGTGCGGTTGGCATGGTTGAAATGGCTCTCGGCAAACTGAAAGAAAGAAACATCATCGACCTTGATGACGAACGCAAAGCGGCGATGGTTTCCAACCTACTAGTTGTCCTTTGCAGCGATAAAAACACACAGCCCATTGTGAACGCAGGATCAATCTATTAACACAGCAATCACGTAGCAATTGCGTTGGCCTACAGTTAGCCAGCGCACGCTAGGATGAAAGAACATGAATAGCGCCAAAGGAAAGAAAAAAGCCTACCCTCTTCGGATCAACGCGGATGTGCTTGATGCCATCCAGCGGTGGGCAGACGATGAGCTAARAARYRCCRMKKSGCRSAWYGWMKAWYKMSYRCKMGATGCCYTRMGGCGYGCGGGCCGKGTWCGCAGRCCRGGYGWGCCAACRCCKGTCGARATTGAAGACGMGTASGAWTARGTAAAAGAGCGCCTCCCGCGATAAGCCAATCGCGAGAGGCAGTGCGGTTTGCCAGTCAAACCGCAGGGGAWAMCTGTTAGAAATTGTAACGAACTTTTGCCCCAAAGGTGCGCTGCTCCCCAGTGAACCTTTCRTCAAATCCAAAGCCATCAATTGGGATGATTTCTGTATAATAGAATTTGTCCGTCAGATTCTTAACCCACAAAGTTAGCGCCCAATTGGCTCCGTCTGGTTGGTATGTTAGCCGGCTATTGAAAATGGCATAACCATCTTCCCGCAGGCGCTCACTGTTCGATGGATCAAAAAATCTTTCGGCCGTCGCGGTTACATCCATATGGAACGTCACCTCGCCAGAGGAAACCGGCAAAGTATAGTCAAACGCCGCGCTGATATCATAACTCGGCGAGTTACCAATCTCGTTCCCTTCGAAATTTCCAACCGGCGTTACAAAGGGGCCAATTTCAGTGTGCAGGTAAGATGCATTAAWGCTTACGTWTAGCCGTTCAGAAACAAGCGCTTTAAGTTCGAGTTCAATCCCGTATGTTTCAGCGGAATCCGCATTCCGGATAACCTGCGCAGGCACAGGAAGAAAAGCTTCAATCGGCGGTTCAAGTGCGAAGATCTGGATGTCTTGATAATCGTAGTAGAAAGCAGCCACATTTAGCCGCACGCGATTGTCATACAAGTCAGATTTAAACCCGATTTCGTATGCTGTTAATTTCTCTTCGTCGTATGGGATCAGTTCCGCCACATTTGAGACAGCGCCGCCATTGAAGCCACCTGCTTTATAGCCGCGATTCACACTCATATAGACCAACATGTCTTCGTCAAACTGAT
>JAESRJ010000078.1 GCA_016764715.1 Kordiimonadaceae bacterium
TGATAAATCAATCTGTGCTTTTTTAAGCTTGGCAATGGCTGAGCGAATTTTTGGGTTCTCCTTACCTTGCACGCCGAGTGCCTGCTTTGCTTTTTCCAGCTCGGACCTGGCACTATCTAATTGTGCCTGAGATTTTATTACAGCCGCTCTGGCTTTATCACCACGTGCTACTGAATATATTTGTTTCTTTTCAAGCTCATAAACACGTCTGCTCTGTGCTTTAATATGATCGACATTCGCTTTCGCTTCGACCACTTTTGCCTGCGCGGTAGCGACGGATGCCGTACTTGCACCGATTTCCTGCCCGGCTAGCTCTAGATTTGTTGCCGCATTATCTACCGCTAGCTGATAATCCGCTGGATCTATTTTAAAGAGCAACTCCCCTTTTGGTAGCCGTCCTCCCAATGTAAATTTAGGGTTCACATAGATGATTTTGCCCGAAACTTCCGCAACAACAGTTAATTCTTCCCATGACTGTAGCCGGCCGGGCGCTTCGATGGTGTAACTGCGCTCAGCCAGTGTGACGGCGACGGTTTCAACAATTGGGCCTGTCGCTCGGCGCTGAGCGCCACCTTCAGTGGGGCTGTTGCCAGTGCCAGCCGCGGACATGGCAAAAAATCCAAGCGTAAACACAGCGGCGCCCACGGCTAGCGGTAGAAGGGTTTTCTTTTCAAGTTTCATGATGCTTCGCATGCCGTCCTCGTTACTCTGTCAGTTTTGTTTTAGGGGTATCCGGAACGACAGTTCGAATGACTGTTTCCATTCCGTCGTGATATTCCTGCAGCGTCTTCGCTTTGTGAAGTAGACCATTTGACGCAGTTTCAATTACGAACAAAGCGTCGCGCGCAGCAGGTGTGTCTATAAAGACGTTCTCATTCAATAAAAGTTCGGCCGCAAAGCAATTAAATTCTTCCCCAAGTGTATCAGCTAGTTCCCCGGCCTCGGCGCTGGCGAGCGCTATAACTTCATAGCTGTGCGGCGAAGACCTGAGGGCTTCAATATATTCACCTGCTGAACACATATTTGCCTCTAGTAACCGTTCCTTTAAGGGGCGGCTGCTATCTTCAAGAGCTACTCGAGCGTTGCGATAGTATTTTTGAACGGCTGCATCAATAACAGCTGTGAAGAGTGCTTCTTTGTTGCCGTAGCGATTGTAAATCGCCTGACGGGACAGCCCAGCAGCGGTTGCGATATCGTCCATCGATGTCTTGCGAAAGCCGTAACGGATAAACACGCCCATAGCTTTCGCGAAAAATTCTTCGTGAATCATGGGCGAATTTTACAAATTATATCCATTTTGTCAAGTATGACGAGGCAGAAATGAAAACAAAAYCTGGCTGATCCTGTGCGAATTTTCGCAGCCGATTTGGGAATGTTAAAGCGAGACGATCAATCCCTTATCCGCTGCAATWCGGCCGCCGCACACATCCGCGAATTTATCGGCAAGGCCTTGTAACCCGTCAATTGGTGTACAAGTCAGCCAGTCCCTGCTACGAAGCGCGGTCGCGTGCATGAAGGATGAGGTGCGTTTGTTAAATACGCCAGGGCCCCAATCTGCCATGCGCTTTTGTATATGGCCGGGCGCWAAGAAAAACTCGCTTCTCTCCGCGATAATGCCGTCTGCCCCGTCTTTGCTCTGGAACGCTTCCCAGTGTGTCATGCCTACATTGATGCAGTGCTTCATGTTTTCGCCGAGGTGCTTATGCAGTTTGGCCAGAAAGCCGAGATTCCCAGACATGTCGACGATCACTGTCGGCACGTTCGCGTCRATGTCCGTTATGGCATCATAGGTTACTTGGTGGTCATAAAGCCCTAACCGTTTTACCAGATCTATATTGCGCGAGGATGTGACGGCTGTGACCTGCGGCGCGGTCTTGTCGTCTGCAAGGGCATAGGCCAAACCAATACTGGTTTTGCTTGAGGCGCTGAGGATTAGGATCTGCTCCGCGCCGTGCCAGCCTTTATCTTGTAGGGCATCCCACAAACAGAAGGACGTGATGTGAAGCGGGTACAGGAGCGCGCGTTCATTATCCATCGATGGGTCATAATCAGGTTCGGCTGCGACACGGCGATACATGTTGTATCCGGGCGGCAAGGCTGAACGGTGCGCGGAACCGTCCGTAAAACGAGCGGGTGCAACGCCTGTAGGTGACATTTTGAGATAATCTGCGGGCGGGAAATATCCGTATAGCCGTTCCCCAACAAGTACGCCTTCTGTTTTTGAAACAACGACATCAGCGAAACCCCAGACCGGCAAAATCCCCCAACCGTCYGTATCTTCACCMTCGTCGCCAGAAGACGGCGGGAAAAACTGCCAATATCCAATCTGGTCGCCTACCGCGCCGTACGTGATGTTGTTAGCAGTGAAGGCAAAACGGTCGATTTTGACAAGAATATCACCGGTGTCGAGTTGAAAATCCTGCACTGAGTTGCCAGCGGCAACGATGCGTGTTTGTGTTAGGTCATCCTTGCGGATTTGAAATTCACTCATGATTGATTCCCTCGTCCAGAGCTGCAATGAATTGCTGTAACTTGCCCATCGCGGGCATGGCGTTTGACCGAAGCTTGTTCATTATTGCCATCTTCGCGGTATCATTCGGATCGATGCTGTTGACCAATTTGCTAAAGCCATCAAGGCGATTGCCCAATAACCAAGCCTTTAGGTCTTCATCTTGAGACCATACAAATTGGTTGGTCATGAAGGCTGCTGTTAGTCGCACATAATCTGTATCGTGATTGGGCAACGGCACTACAGTGCACAGCCTGTTCTTTTCTGCTTCATCGCTGCAGTAGGTTTCGATATGAGCAACAAAAGAGCCACTGAAAACTGGCTGGTAGGAGCGCACCGTTTGCGGCGTGATTAGGTTGCCGTCGAAGATGGGTTTCATCACCACGTTGGTAATGGCGCTTGCAGAGCAATCAATATGCAGATGCGCAGCGCTGGTCGGGACGGTGCCATTGTCTAGGACGATCTGGTCAACACCAATCGACTGAATCCGCCCCAGGCGCACGACATTTTTGATCCGCCGCAATTCCGCAAGTTCAAGCTTGCTGACGGTTGCGCCGTGGAACATTGACGGGCGCACATTCTTGTCGAGCCGAAGGAAATAGCCGCAGGCTTCCAGGCGGTCGAACATGTCGGTCATCGAGGTGGCATTCGCGATCGCTTCGAATTGCCCGGCCTGTGCGCCCATGGCGCTGTCAAAGAACTCGACTGTTGGCTGGGTRTTTTKGCGGTCAATGAGCCAAGCGTCGCGCGATACGATCCAGCTGATTTTATCTGGATCYACACCGTTTWCTAGYAACCACAAGCAGGCGTCGATCCCGGTTTTTCCGCCGCCTACGACGACATACCCTGCAGGCGCATCTTTAACACGCGCTAGGTCGTTGAGCGGTATAAACTGTGTGCCGGGTTCTACTGTAAAATTTGGTGTATGAGTGGAAGGCACAGATGTTTTCAAATACGTCGCGTCCACGATTTTTTTATACCGAACAGTTTGGCTCTCGCCGGTTAGCATCGATACAAATCGCCCGTCGCCTTTATAGTCACTCATGGGGAAATATTTCACCCGGCCCGTCGGTAAAAATTGGTGCCGCATTACATCGTCGAAATAAGCGCTGACTTCAGCGCCTGAGGCGAGATCACCTAGGCCTTTGTTCAAACCGACTTGATCCTTACGGCCTTTACTTAGCTCGCGCGAGCTTACACCGTAAAAAGCAGATGGCTGATGCAGGGTGACAAAGGGGTAGCTCACATTCCAGTGGCCGCCCGGTTTTGCATATTGGTCGACAAGAATGATGGTTGCATCGGTTTCCGTCAGCAACGTATCGGCAAACGCCATACCTACCGCGCCGGTTCCAACAATCAGATAATCCGTTTCRAGATCAGTAGACATTTTAATCACCTTGTAAATATAACAGTGTTATGTTCTGTATGTTTATATATAACAGTGTTATKWAATGTCAAGYRWRRGGYATRAWKNTRGGGACSMTCRAWGTGAGYAARRCRAAGATCARAATACTGGATGCGGCTTCAGCGCTTTTTCTGGACGGTGGCGCGGCGGCCCTGAGCGTTAGGGCGATTGCCAACCGTGCAGGGCTATCAACCATTGGCATATACAGTCACTTCAAAGGCAAGCAGGGCATTCTTGATACGCTTTACATTGAAGGCTTTGGCTATGTATCAGACGCAGTAAAAGCGTCGCATGCAGAGGGCGATCCTAAGGCTGCGATTATTGCGGCGACCCACCGCTGTATAATGGTGGCGGAACAGCACCGGGCGCATTACAAACTGATTTTTGGAGAGGGTGATAGCAATTACATTCCTTCATCTGACGCCAAGCAGGCGGGGCGCGATGCATTTTTCGAATTGGTAGCACTCACCTCAACTGCGCTGCCTGAGCATGCCACCCTTGATGAGCGACARCAATTTGCAGTTGGTATATGGGCGTTGGTTCACGGCTTCATCAGTTTGCAGCATCACGCTGTCTCAAACATTATAGTGACGAAAAACTGGCAGGAAATGGCTCTGCAAGCAATGGCAGTTTACGTCGAAGCGCAGCTAAAGGCGTTTCGTCCAAGTCCTGTTCAGTAGTCTTATGCTGCCCCGGATGGGGCGGTACTTCAGAGGCAGGCCCAGTTTTCGCACACAAAGAAATAAAATGAATATTTAGGCGCGGAAAGCAGTGGCATTTCTCGCTGGTCGCGTTAACGTCAAATATGCCTTCGAAAGTGCGCATCCATAATGTGCCGCTAATGGAAATAATGGAACCAAATAGGGATAGTAAATGCTAAAGGCTGTTGCAGTGAAACTAGAAGATATATACATCCCAGCAGCGCGGCGTAAAGAGCTGGACCAAGGTAAGGTGGACGAGATCGTTGAGGCCATGCTTAACGATGATGAACAGAAGCCTGTTAAAATTCGCGAAGGTAAGGGCCGGTATGTTTTGGTCGCTGGTATTCACCGGCTTGAAGCCTGCAAAGCTGTGGGCGAGAACACCATTGACGCCTATATAGTGCAAGCCCCCAAATTTTAAACCTTCGTCGGCTTTCGGATGCCCGATTTATCAGGCAACTTTCGCATATAGGACGTCGATCCAGCGCGCAGACAGCTTTAGCTTTCGGTGCAATGCAGGACCGGAGCTCGTTTTAGGGAGCGGAGACTGCAATTAGCAATTCCCTAGTTCCTAACGGTCCCTTAATTCCCGACTATGAAACAAACATTCGCAGTGCCAGACCCGCCAACATTGTAGGTGGCAAAAGTGCGAGCATGTTCTACTTGCATGTCGCCCGCCATGCCCCGTGTTTGTTTTGCTGCATCGAGCACCATACGCACACCAGTAGCACCAACAGGATGGCCAAGCCCTATTAGGCCGCCAGAAGGGTTCATGGGCAAGCTGCCCCCCAGTGTCAGGCGCTCCTCTTCAATTGCTTGCCATGCTTTGCCGGGTTCCGTGATGCCAAAATGTTCGATAGCCATATATTCGGTGATGGAAAAGCAATCGTGTGTTTCGATACCGTCAAGCATCTCAGGCCCCGATAGGCTGGCACGTTTATAGGCGTCTGTGATCGCCTTCCGTACTTGTGGGAATATATAATCGTCGCTGGGCGCTAACTCAAATTTAGTTGCAAGTTTCATCGGCGCAGTGGTGTGGCCCCATCCTTTGATGCGCGGCAGGCTATCAAGGGTAATACCGTTTGCTGCTGCATAAAGTTGCGCACGGCTCTCAGTTGCAAGAAAAATAAGAGCAGCTCCGTCTGTAACTTGGCCGCAGTCACTGCGGCGCATCCAGCCCTCGACGATTGGGTTTGCCKCGTCGTTCACTCCAAAACTGTCGTCGCTAAAGGTCCAATTCCTGCTTTGTGCATTGAGATTGCGCTTAGCATTTTCAAAATTCTTACGGGAAATCGCTGCAAGGTGGCGGCGGTCAAGGCCGTAGCGCTCGTCATATTGCTCAGCGAGATCTGAGAACATGGCAGGCCACACATATTGGCGGTCGGCAGTCTCTACGTTGGCCCAAGCTGCCGCTCCCAGATAGTCCGCAGCAGTTTGCCCGGACACGTTTCGCATATATTCAACGCCGGTAACGCAGGCGAGATCATAATGACCTGCCTTCAGATCAGCCATAGCCGCCAAGATAGCGAGGGAACCAGACGCACACGCGCCCTCATGTCGGCTTGTAGGAGTGCCGATAAAGTCCGGGTGAATATGGCCGAAAAATCCGCCAAGCAGCCCCTGGTTCGCAAACAGCTCAGCTACGAAATTACCAATATGAACGACATCGACATCCTTAGCGTCAATCTTGGTTTTCTCTAAGGCATCCAGAACCGAGTGTGACAGCAAGTCAAAAATCGATAGGCCTTCGCGGCTCCAATTCCTCGCGAAATCCGTCTGCTCACCGCCGAGTATGTAGATATCTGTTGCCATGTTTTACGTCCCCGTCGAAATAGTTACTTGCATAACAATACTTACTATCTATGATGAGGTCAATGGTGCAATTCCGATAGAATAGCAGGAGCAATCATGGCCGCCACGCTGATTAATGAATTTACGTCGTCGATTAAGGAAAATGACCATCCTTATATGAACGGTCCCTGGGCGCCCGCGCACGAAGAATTTAATGCGACGGACATGGAAGTGATCGGCACTATTCCAACGGACATTGACGGTGTGTATTTGCGCAATACCGAAAACCCGCTACATCAGCCCCATGGCCGCTACCATCCGTTTGACGGTGACGGCATGCTGCATATGATGTCGTTTAAGGACGGCAAGGCAGAATACCGTAATCGCTATGTACGAACACGCGGTTTTGAGGCCGAGCAAGAAGCTGGCGAAGCTCTGTGGGCAGGTTGGACAGCTTATCCGGTTAAATCAAAGCGGCCTGGTGAATGTGTTCAGGACGGCTTGAAGGATGCATCCTCAACGGATGTAGTGGTGCATGCCGGTAAAGTACTCTCGACTTTCTTTATGTGCGGCGAAGGCTACCGGCTCGACCCTTACACACTTGAGCAGCTTGGCATTGAAAGCTGGACTCCGATTGACGGCATTTCTGCGCATCCAAAAGTTGATGTAAATACCGGCGAGATGCTGTTTTTCAACTACTCAAAATATCCACCTTATATGCACTACGGTGTTGTTGGTGCCGATAACAAACTTAAGAATTATATTCCTATAGAGTTGCCCGGCCCGCGATTGCCGCATGACATGGCTTTTTCGAAAAATTACGCGATCCTGAATGACCTGCCGATGGCCTGGATACCAGAGATGTTGGAGCAGGGCATTCATTTGCCGTGCTACGACGACAGCAAACCTTCGCGCTTTGCCGTGGTGCCGCGTATGGGCGGACCMGAGGATATCCAGTGGTTTGAAGCCAAACCAACGTATGTTCTRCACTGGCTCAAYGCMTACGARGAAGGCGACGAGCTTGTGCTAGAGGGCTATTTTCAAGGGAATCCGATGCCGGAGCCATTGAAAGAGCAACCCAAACGCTATGCCACGTTGATGTCTCTTGTTGATTTGAATAGCCTGCAGACGCGCCTGCACCGTTGGCGCTTTAACCTGAAAACTGGCGAAACGACTGAAGAAGACCTGGACGATGAAGTCCTAGAATTTGGCATGATTAATCAGCAGTACGCAGGGCGTAAAAACCGGTACATCTACAGTGCAAAGCCGAAAAAAGGGTGGTTCCTCTTTGAAGGTCTGGTGAAGCACGATATGGAAACGGGCGGAAAACAAACACTGATGTTTGGTGAAGACCGATACGGCAGTGAAGCGCCGTTTGTGCCCCGCATCGACGCAGTGGACGAAGATGACGGTTATTTGGTCAGCTTTATTACTGATATGAAAACAGACCGGACAGAGTGCATTTTGGTTGATGCTAAGAAGTTCGAAGACGGGCCG
>JAESRJ010000266.1 GCA_016764715.1 Kordiimonadaceae bacterium
CATCATTTCAGCAGCATTAAAGGTAAGAATAATTTCCTGCCAACTAGCATATTTTTCAGCAGGAAGCGAATAAGGTTGGCAACGGATAACCGCCCGGTGAGCAGAACTAGCCGCAGCCCGCCAAAATGGATCATTAGAGCTGTTTATCCGGTTTTGGTTCAACACCTCTGGCGCTCCTTGTAAACTACCATCGACATTTAACCGCAACTTCACACGCACTACCAGTTTTTCCGGATTTGGAGCATCCAAAGGCGCTCGCCAACAACCATACATTTGCGATCGTAGTAAATCAATTTCATCAACACTAAGCTCTGTACCGGTCCTTCAATGGATCAATGCGGACACTATATTTTACAAGGAGTACGACCATGCCAACTGATCCGCTTAGACTTTCCGGAAACGGAATTGATATTGAATTACCTGTAATGGAAGGATCTGTTGGCCCTAAAGTGGTGGACATTCGTAAATTCTACGCTGAAACAGGGATGTTCACGTTTGACCCAGGTTTCACGGCGACTGCAAGCTGTGAAAGCCAAATTACCTATATTGACGGCGACTTGGGTGAACTACAGTACCGCGGTTTCCCTATCGAGCAGTTGGCTGAGCACAGCGACTTTATGGAAGTATGCTATATTCTGCTGTTCGGTGAACTGCCGAATACGGCCGAAAAAGAGAAGTTCCTGTCAGACATTACTAATCACACAATGGTACATGAGCAGCTACACCGCTTCTTCAGCGGTTTCCGCCGCGATGCACACCCTATGGCCATCATGGTTGGTGTTGTGGGCGCGCTGGCGGCCTTCTACCACGACAGCACCGACATTAACGACCCGCACCAGCGCATGGTCGCCAGTTACCGGCTGATCGCAAAAATTCCAACGATTGCATCCATGGCCTATAAATATTCTGTTGGTCAGCCGTTTGTATATCCAGACAATTCATTATCATACGCCGGCAACTTCCTGAAAATGATGTTCTCTGTTCCGGCTACGCCTTACATTGTGAACCCAACGCTAGAACGCGCGATGGATTTAATTTTTATCCTTCACGCCGATCATGAACAGAACGCTTCAACGTCCACAGTGCGCCTTGCCGGTTCCTCTGGTGCGAACCCTTTCGCCTGTATCGCAGCGGGCATTGCCTGCTTATGGGGCCCAGCACACGGCGGCGCCAACGAAGCATGCCTCAATATGCTGGAAGAGATCGCGACTGTAGACCGCATTCCTGAATTTGTAGCGCGCGCTAAAGACAAAGCCGATCCGTTCCGCCTGATGGGTTTTGGCCACAGGGTTTATAAGAACTTTGATCCTCGCGCGACAGTCATGCGCGATACAGCGCACGAAGTTCTTGAAGAACTGGGTGTTGATGATCCGCTCTTTGATGTTGCTATGGAACTGGAGAAGATTGCACTGGAAGACCCCTACTTCGTTGAAAAGAAGCTCTATCCTAATGTTGATTTCTATTCGGGCATTATCTTACGCGCTATGGGCTTCCCAACAAGTATGTTCACAGTGCTATTCGCTGTTGCCCGTACATCCGGCTGGGTCTCACAGTGGAAAGAAATGGTTGAAGATCCGCGCCAGAAAATTGGCCGGCCTCGTCAGTTATTTACTGGCACACCGAAGCGCGACTTCGTACAGATGGCCGACAGGTAACCAAAAAATACAGCAGATACAAAAAAGCCGACCATTTGGTCGGCTTTTTTTATTTAGTGATCTGTTCGAGTTAAGACCAGAATATCGCTACAAAATCAGCTCGACTCGTCTGAAATCATCGCCGTTAGCTTTGCTTCAGCAACCATTACACCGTCGACGGTAGCTACGGCGTCATACTTCCAAACTCGCCCCCCACCACGGGTCTTTGTGACTTTTAGATGTAACTGGTCCCCTGGACCAACGGGCTTCCTGAATTTTACTTTATCAATGCCCATGAAATACACGAGCTTCCCCTTGGCATCGTCGCCTAAAAAATCAATCGACAAAACGGCAGAGGTTTGTGCCATTGCTTCAAGGATTAATACACCCGGAAAAACAGGCTTAGAGGGAAAATGCCCCATAAAAAACTGCTCGTTCATCGTAACATTCTTGATACCTACGGCACTTTCGCCCTTAACAATATCAACAACTTTATCAATTAAAAGAAACGGATACCGGTGGGGTATCGTTTCCATAATTTTGGTAATATCAAAATCCACGTGAAGGCCTTCTTCTTTAAATAACAGAACCCGACACAAAGTTTGCCGCGTAAGGTTTTATGGTTTTGGTAGTTTTGTCAGGGTAACGGTGGGAAGCTCGGCATCCAGCAGTTCTATAAACTGCGTCGTAACGTCTAGCCCTGCGATATTACCCATAACTAACCGTTTTGCTAAAATCACCTGCGCTCCGTGCTCTTCCAAAATTTTCTTTATAACAGGCCTGCGGGCACGCTCGAGCTGCAGCCTGGCTTCCTGCAATAGCTGATCAAAGGTGAGTTCCAGCTCCCGCAACTCGCGTTGAAAACGGGTATAGGTAATCTCCAAAGCCTGTTTTTGCTGCTCGTACTTCTCATCGCCAAGGTCGGCTTTCTGCCGTTCCAAGTCAGCGAGCAACCCCTCCAGCGTGCCGCCGCGCGCGATATATTGACGGCGCTCAACAATTTTTTCGCGAACATTATTTGCCTGAAAGTTAAAGTCTTTATAGGCCGCAGCTTCGCGCTCTATGCGCTCATTATCGACAATCAGAACCTGCGCGCTGGCTGCAGTAGCAGAAAGAGTTATTGCCACAATCGCAAAGGAAAAAGACCGAGTTAACGTCGCTAAAAATGTCATCTTATCCCCCTAAACCTTGTTTAAACTGCTGCTCTTAAAACAAAAATACTGCCCGAAGGCAGTATTTTTACCATACAATTATTGAATTGCTATCTTAATTGCCGGCCGGTGCTGCGTTGGCAGCCGCTGGCTGTGGTGCGGTCAGAGTAGGCAGCTTTGTCAAAACGACAGCCGATATTTTTTCATCAAGCTGCTCAATTAACTCAGTTGTGATATCAAGCCCAGCTGCATTAGCCATCGCAACACTCTTAGGAAGAATGATCAATGCCTTGCGGTCTTTGATAAACTGACGCAGCAAAGGATCCTGCACCCTATTTATTTGGATATAAGCTTCAGTCTTCACTGCTTGGAAATATTGATTAGCAATTTGAAGCTCATTCTGAAATCGTTGAATTGTCTGACGAATTTGAGCCAGATCTTCCTGGTATTTGTCATTGCCGATAAGAGTTTTTTTCTTTTCTAGCTCAGCAAGCTGTTGAGTGAACGCACCCCCTTCAAGAAGAGCCTGCTGACGCGCTCGGATCAATTCAGTAAGGTCGTTAGCTTGCAAACGAAAATCTTTAAATGCAGCTGATTCTTGCTCTACTCTTTTATTRTCAACTGTAAGTATCTGTTGAGCCGAAGCGGCCACAGTCAGACTCAGCGTCGACACAATAACAGCTGCAAACAGCCTGAATGATTTAATGGTAGTCATAGTTCTATCCAATTTTCTGACAAATACTTAAAATGTTGTACCAATATTAAACTGCAACGTCGTTGGCTGATCGCCAAGTTGACGCCTCAGCGTTTTAGCAAGATCAATCCGGAATGGCCCGAAAGGAGACTGCCAAGAAACCCCGATACCAATTGATACCCTCGGTGACGGAGAATTCCCTGCAATACAGTTCGTGTCAAGCCCTATGCTTCGGTCTTCTAAAAAGGCGTCAAATTCAAAGCGTGAGAATGCACAATCAAGGCGATTGTCACCAAACGAGTCGATTTCCTTCGCTCTGAACAATGATCCTGCATCAACAAACGCCGAAACAGAAATTCCACTTTCTAGAGCAAGGTCACCAATAGGCAAGAAGACTTCAGCTCTTGCAATATAGAAAGCTGACCCGCCGACAGAGTTCTGCGTATTACCGTTGCCAATGCTAAGATTGCCACGCCCCAAATCACGAGGCCCAATACCAGAGATATCGAAACCGCGGATTCTAGGACCGCCGATAAAGAACTTGTCGTTCTGGCGGATGGTTTGACCTAGGCCAAGTACCAATCCRGCTTCACCACCTAGACGGAAGGTGAAACCACCAAAAGGCGTCCAGTAGTTATCGAAGTTCAAGCCTGTCCGTAGATAGCGAACATCACCGCCAAGGCCTGCAAAGTTCTGGCTGAAAGATATCGACCGGCCCCTTGTTGGCCGGATAATGCTGTTCCGAGTATCATAGTTAAGTGAGTAACCGATAATTGACTGAAAGCGTCGGCCCAGAGTTTCAACAAAGTTTCTTGAAAACGCGGCTTGAGCTTGCTCGTCAATTGTTGGCAGGCTTAAACCGTCAGCAGAGAAATCTGTCGCTTCAATCGATCCGGAACCGTTTCTATCGAACCGATCCAGTAACACCTGCTGGTCTGGCGTAGGCCCTGTATCCGCAATTGTGCCGAGTTGGGCTATGTTCTGAGCCAATGTCTGGTTAAAGAATTGTGTCACCAATAGATCACTGGTCGTATTATTATCCTGTCGAATTGTATAACTCGTCGATAAAGTCCAACCGTCAGATATGAACAAACCAAGGCGAACACCTGTGCCGATAGAGGCCTGATTAAACCCTGTGTTAATGCGGGACGATTCTACGCGCCGGGCGAACACGTCTGCACCAGCTGAAATTCTACGGCCAAGGAAATAAGGCTCAGTGAAACCCAAATCAACTTGCTGGGTGTTGCTAGACAACCTCACGCCAAGCCTAAGTTGCTGGCCTTTCCCGAGCAGGTTTCTCTGGCTGATCGAGAAATCGAAAATGAAGTTCTCGAGGCTGGAAAAACCAGCGCCAATATTCAGTTCGCCTGTTGCCTGTTCTTCTACTTTAACATTCAGAATGATACGGTCAGGCTGAGAACCTTGCTCTTGTTCAACTTCGGCATCTCTGAAAAAGTTCAGCCTTTTAAGAAGGTTCTCTGACCGTGTTACCGCACGGGAGTTGAAAGCATCGCCTTCTTGCAATCTGAATTCACGACGTATCACTCGGTCAAGCGTACGTACGTTGCCCCTAATATTGATCCGTTCGACATATACCCTAGGCGCATCAAGCACTCTAAAGGTAATGTTAATCAGGCGACCTTCACGGTCTCGGTTAATTTGAGGGCGGATATCAACAAAAGCATAGCCAAGTAGTCCAGCTGCATTTGTCAGGGATTCTATTGATTGTTCAATGGCTTCGGCATTATAAATATTGCCTTCACGCGCTACAAGAAACACTTCAAAAAGAGCTGCGTCCACATCACGAATTTCACTGATTACGTCAATTTTACCAAATTCGTAAATCTCGCCTTCTTCAACCGAGAAAGTAATAAAGAAATCTTCGCGGTCAGCCGTAAGTTCGGAAACGGCGGAAACAATTCGGAAGTCAGCATAGCCTTCAGCCAAATAGTGATTTCGCAACACTTGTTGGTCAAAAGCAAGGCGGTCAGGGTCAAACGTGTCGTTTGAGCCAAAGATTTTCCACCAACGGCTTTCTTTGGTCGCTAAAACATCGCGCAGGTCGCCGTCACTATAATCTTTATTGCCAATGAAATTGATCCGGCTAACTTTAGTTTTCGGACCTTCTTGTATCTCAAAGATTACATCAATGCGGTTCTGCTCAAGCTGAACCACTTTCGGCTCAACAATTGCCGCAAACTGGCCTTTTGTACGGTATAGATCCAGCATACGCTTCACATCGGCACGAATTTTTGACCGAGTAAATACGGTACGACCACGAATTCGTACTTCTTCAAGCAAGTCCTCGCGGTCGAGCTTCCTATTACCTTCGAAAACCACACGGTTAATAATCGGGTTCTCAACAACATTCACAATTAGAACATTGTTATTTATATCCATCGATACATCAGCRAAAAGTCCCGTACGGAACAAATTCTTAATACTAAGGTCAAGTCGAGCGGGATCGAACGGATCGCCCACGCGAACAGCGAGGTACGATACAATTGTCTCCGGCTCAACGCGTTCACTACCGGACACGCTGATCTGCTGGATAATTGGTAGCTGTTGCTGAGGCGCAGGTTGTTGCTGTGCATGCACAGAACCCCCTAACGTTGCTCCCCCGAGTATAAGCGCCGTAGCCAGGCGCGTAATCAAACGCATATTATTTAACTGCAACTTTTCGGCCCATTCTAATTATTGGCACAATTGATTTTTGCACAGTGGCGGTGAAACTGGCCTACAGAGCCATAGATTGCAAGTCATTCAGTGTCACCAACACCATAAAAATTAACATTAGAGCTGCCCCGGCGATGAAACTGGCTTCCTGAGCCTTTTTCGAGAGAGGTGAGCCCTTAATAGCTTCAAGCCCGTAAAAGACCAAATGGCCTCCATCGAGCACGGGAATCGGTAATAAATTGACGATTCCCAAATTTAGAGAAAGTAACGCAAGCATGAAAAGAAAGTTTTGAAAGCCAAGGCTGGCCGCTTCCCCAAGCATATTTGCAATTCGACCTGGCCCGCCAAGTTCGTTCACAGAACGCAAACCGAGGATCATCTGACCGAGCGTCGTAAACATTGTATCGGCCATGTTGATAGTCTGCCGCGTGCCTTCACTTAGCGCCCCAAAGAGACCAAGCTCCTGCCGCTGWGCAGGTTCTGATCGAACGCCCAGATATCCATATGGATATTTGTTGTCGAAGCGATCTTCAAAATATTTAATCCCTAACACGACGGGGATAACAATGATCTGGCCTTGACGCTCAATTTCGAAGTCGATTGTTGCGCCCGGGTATAGCCGGATAACATCGCTCATATCCGTGAAACGCTCAACTTCTTCGTCGTTAACACTTAGCACCAAATCGCCCGCTAATAACCCTGCAACTGCAGCTGGGGACTGAGGCTCGACTGAGTTTAAAATGGGGTCCGAAATTCGAACGCCGTATTGCATAAAGAAGAAAGCAAAGACGAGTGCCGCAGCTATCAGGTTAATAGCAGGCCCTGCAAAAACGATAAGGGCCCGTTGCCATAAGGGTTTGAAGTGAAAGCACTCTGATTTTTCAGCTTCACTAAGCCCCTCAGGAATATCACCAGGGTTACTGGCCGCAGATGCGTCGCCGTAAAATTTAACGTAGCCGCCAAGCGGGATGGCACTGAGACGCCAGCGCGTGCCGTTTTTATCGGTACGACCATAGATCTCTTTGCCCATACCAATCGAAAACGTATCAATGCGCACACCGAAAATACGCGCCACAATGTAATGGCCCCATTCGTGCACAAAAACCAATACGCTAAAGCCAGCCAAAAACACCAAGATGCTGAATATAATACCGGGTCCTGCAGTTTCCATTTTTCGGTCCTAATACGCCTATAACAACTGTGCAATTAGAGACGTTGCAACCCGTCTCGCTTCAACATCAATTTCTATCACATTCGGCAGGGAATGTGGCTCTTTCATGTCGCATTTATGTAAAGTTTGTTCAACGATTTCCGGAATATCGGTGAAAGCAATTTGCTCACCCAAAAATGCAGCTACTGCAACCTCATTCGAAGCATTTAAAACGGCAGGCGCAGCCCCGCCTATTTCAAGCGCATTCTTAGCAAGGGCTAAGCACTTAAACTTGTCGTAATCCGGCCTTTCGAAGGTCAAACTGCCGATAGCGGCCAAGTCCAAGCGTCTCGCCGGGGTCTGCATTCTATCCGGCCATGCCAAACAAGAAGCGATGGGAACCCGCATATCAGGGGATCCTAACTGCGCTAAAGTACTGCCATCAATATATTCCACCATCGAATGGATGACAGACTGAGGATGAATTAATATATCGATCTGATCTTTTTCTACGGGGAAAAGATGGAAGGCCTCAATAACTTCAAGTCCTTTGTTCATCATGGTCGCAGAATCGACTGAAATCTTAGCCCCCATATCC
>JAESRJ010000267.1 GCA_016764715.1 Kordiimonadaceae bacterium
TTTATGCCCCGCCGCGCTATCCCCACATAGTTAGATAGGATTATTAGCACGGCTGGCAATTAGGGCATAGATTACACCCCCCCCATTGGCCAACCCAATTGCCGTAAACGCCATTTGAACCCCGCGCGAGGACCTTTTAAACCAAAGATGATTGCGTTTTTTCGCGTGCCCACAGTAGGGTCAGCACACATATACAAGAGGGACCCGAGCACTATGAATACGAATAGACTTACAGCCGCCGTCGCCGCAGCGTGTTTCATACTTGCAGCCCCTACAGCCGCAACTGCTTTAGCGCAGGAGACCGAGAAACRGGCTGCACCAATGGCGGAAGCACGCACAGGTGTTCATGTTTATGATTTCACCTCGAAGCTGATGAAGGATGATTTCAAAATTGCCGTGTCGCTGCCTTTTGGGTACGGCAGAAAAGAAACTACTTACCCCTTGATCCTAAGCCTCGACGGCGATGTAATGTTTGGCTTAACCCGCGAGATACCACGGCTGTTGTCATTCGAAGCCACGGTGCCTGAGGTTATTGTTGTTAGCATTCTTTACGGYGATTTCCGCACTTGGRTCGCCAAACGCCARCGCGATTTTCACTCAAAAGATGGCGGTGCGGATACGTTTATGAAAGCGCTGCGGGACGAGATAATCCCCTTTGTAAGTGAAAGATACGCCGTTAAGCCGGACGACAAAACACTGTACGGCCATTCTTCTGGTGGGGTGTTCGCGCTTTATACTGCCTTCAATGATCCTACGCTTTTTAGCCGCGTCCTTGCCAGCAGCCCTTCACTGGAAGAAGAACCAGCATGGGCCGAAAGCATGGCAAAAGCCTTAGCCGAGAAGCCGTATAGCGGGCCCAAAATGATCATCACACTTGGCGGCAAAGAGGGCCGAACTAAAGCTGCTCTTGCGCCGTTGCTTTCGGAACTCCAAAAAAACGACACGTCCAAGAATTTCAGTTACAAAGAGTATGAAGGCGGCACTCATATGGCTGTAATCGCTGGCGCTTATACAGATGGTTTGCGCTGGTTATTCCAGAAGTAACCAAAGAATTTATACTTAGTTCACCACTCAACCTTAAGGGATTTCCGGTTAAACCCTAACCCTTAAATTGAATTTCATTTTAAAAAAACCGACCATTACTCTCATAATATTACAAGAACTCCGAAATTTCTCGAAAATATCGATTTTACGGAATTAATTAACTGTTTTTATACTGAAACCCGCCAACCTATACATAAGAATTTGTTCAGACTGGCAATATTACCGTATGAAAAGAAGTTCCAAAGGCAGCACAAGCATCCTTGACAGTAATCGGCCACTTGTCCTGATTGTTGATGACAATCCAATCACCGTTCATATACTAGGCATGGCGTTACAGCAGGTTGGCGTCCAGTTTCTGGCTGTTCGTAACGGGCTTAAAGCTATCGCTGCCGCAAAAATGCGATCTTTCAATTTGATCCTGATGGACATCATGATGCCGATGATGGACGGTATGCAAGCGACCAGGGCAATCAGAGAGCTGTCCCCGCGCTGTGCCTCGATGCCCATAATCGCGGTAACATCACGCTTTGACGCCGAGACCTTGGCTGAGTATTCCGCAGCTGGCTTAACAAACTCGATTGATAAGCCCGTGAATTTCCGCGCTTTTTTTCATACCATCTCGCAATATATGGTTTTGGACAGAGCCCTTGTGAGCGCTACGATGCAGCGCATTGAAGAAGACGTATCTTTTGGCCATTCCGCGCGTGAAAGCGACGCCCTTAACTGGGAGATAATGCACCAATATAAGGCCATTCTACGGGAGGAGTTCCTGCCGCTGTTGGATAATTTTCTACGGGATAGCCCGCTAGAGGTTTATGATCTGGGCGAAGCCATCGAAGCGCGCGACCCAAAAGCCACTCAGTTTATCGCCCACCGCTTTAAATCAAGCTGCATGGTTTTTGGGGCTCAAAAATTATCGCAGTATGCAGAAGACGTTGAATATCAGGGTAAGCGCGAATCTTTCACCAAAATTGATAGCACTTTCGAGACGCTGAAAGAGTCCTTCATTTTATCAAGGCATGAACTGGAAAAACACTCCGCATCCCTGCACTTCGGCGCGGCGCAGTAGCTGGAAATACTATGCAGTTTGATGGGGCTTCACGGCACGGTGCAATGCCGTAATGCCAAATGTCAGGCGTTCATAGGTTACCGTTTCAAACCCGGCTGACTGAATTTGGCCCGCCAAAACATCAGCGGTCGGGAAATCATGGATCCCTTTTAGCAAKTATTTATATGCACTCGCRTCGCCGCCGGTAGCAAGCTGCCCCACRATTGGCATACACCAATCCATATAGGTTAGATATAATGTTTGGATTGCTTTTACAGGTATAGTTGAAGCCTCCAAGCAATAGAAAACGCCCCCTGGCTTTAACACGCGCAAAGCCTCCGCCAATATCCTTTCGCGGTCACAAATTTTCATGGCAAATGCGAAGCTATAGACATCCACTGACGCGTCTTTAATCGCTGCCATATCATAGGCATCCAAGTGCAAGTATTTAAGCGTTGGCGTTTCGGGCCCTAGTTTGGCCTCTGCCATTTCCAGCATGCGCACGCTAATGTCYGTCACTAAAACTGTCGGGGTGTGGCCCGGTGACATTTTGCTTATCAACCGGTGCGGTATATCGCCGGTTCCGCTTGCCCCGTCGAGAATCAAAGCTGCTGGCTCGGCCATCACCGCAGCGGCCATACGACGCTTCCATAGACGGTGAATACCAAAGCTGAATATATCGCATAGCCTGTCATACCGGCGCGCTATCCGATCAAAGACCTGATCCTCATCGCTGAAATCTGCTGCGTTTTGCGGTAAATCATCGCCCTTCATAACTGCCCCTATTGTGCTTCACATCACATAGCAGTAACAGAGCATTCCTGCGCTAGAAAGCGGTTTTCGCGCACGCTTTTGGGGGATCCCTAGGTTAAGGACATGACTAGGAGCAAGGCTAGTAGCTTAACGTACCGCTTTTGATAAGCGCCGCGTTCAGTGCTGGCAGCATTTTCACGTGCTTTTTCAGCAGCACTATATGGTATGAAATCTTGCTGACCGGGTCGATACGAATGTCGGTGCGTTCGTTTTCTGGCGGCAACAAAGAGGCTTCGACAAGGCCTGCGTCTACACGCCCGTGCCGCACCAGTTCCAGAATTTTGAAGGCTGAGTTAGTACCAATTGCTTTAGCGTTCACCTCAGCGAGTTTTTGTTCCGCCCAGCGGTGCCCAGCAGAAATTGCYACCATATGCCCTGACAAAGAGGCCATTTGCGGGAACTCCGCGCGCTTTTTGATAAGGGAAATCACCACCATCTGATCAACAGCAACTGGCGTTGGCACCAGCAGCACTTCGTCTGCGTGCATCTCAGCCCAGAGTTTGGTGCGCAGAAAGTCACCGTCCAACCCGCCCGTATGAATAAGCTGTTCGCTTCTACGCACCGGCATTGGAATGGTTTCAGTACATACGCCAGCAACTTTAAAAGCSGAACGCGCATTGGAAATGGTGGGGTGGTCAAGMGGCACGTCWGGCACAATGGCCATACGCAAACAGACRGGGGTGCCAGGCACTGCCGTGCCCGGCCACGCTGCAACAGTTGCGGTGGTTACAAAGAAAGTTGCAGCTGCAGCTATGCTCGTTAGTAAACGAGCCGAACTGCTTGCCTTACCGGCGCTCTCSAGCAATGACTTTCGCACCACAATTTCCTTCGGTACTCAAAACCAAAAAAACAAACAGCCCRCGGTTAYGCGCACTGCTCAACCTAACATGCAGGGGCTAATACACGATATTTTTTACCTTTTAAAGGGGTTTTTCGAGACTTTAGAAAGACTATTCTAAAACTATACTTTGAAGTTGAGATACTATTTAAGGGTAACTGCCTCTTTTACTTATATTCTTTCGTATTCCTGACCAAAAAGACAAGTAAAGTACCTGGGCCGCGCGCTAACAAACCTTCGCTGCAGCAGACACACCCCTAGGGCCAACTGCAGCGATCTGGCTACTTTCTGAAAGCGTCTCTGGCCGCACGCAGTGTAATATACAGCAGCAATAAACCAAGCCCAGGTCCCGCTAGCTCTGCAAAGACAGGGTCAGCATCCGTAAACCAAGTGCCGCCTAAAATCACCGCGCCCACAGCCGCTAGCGCGCCGCCTATCCAGGCTTTATGGCTGAACAGGCAAAGTGCCGCCACAATCTGCACCACAGCAATGGCGCCCCATTTGGCCCACGTAGCCATATGCAGATACGGCAGCAGGTCAACACCGCTACCGCCAGCAGCCATTGATTTRGTAAYATCCAGCAGCACGATATTTTCGTGTATATCCGCAGGGATAATTGCAAGCGCAAAACCAAAACCAACCCACGCAAGTGGCTGCCCGTTTCGCGCCAAACGCAACAGCAACAAAGCAAGAAGGCCGCCGTACAAAAACGGATAGGCCATATCATACCTATTGCCAGCGTCCATTTTAGCGCGGTGCGTAGTAGCTAGCGCCTCACTACCGGCCATGAAAGCGATATCTTCAGCGGTTTCTGCAAACTCAAACGCGATGATCGGTGTATTGAAGCCATCGCTTAACGCAGCATCGGTTGGAAACAAAGTTCCCAGAAACACAGTATAGGCGATCGTCAACACACCAACAAAAAGRGTGAAACGGTCTAGCCCTGAGGCTCTTACTTTCTGGTTCATCTTCTATACTTCCAAACTGGCCCAAAAATGGCGCATCAACGAGCGGTGCAGCGCGATATCGTCAAACCGTTCTTTGCCGCTATAGAGCAAGCTATCGCGCGCCACCCAGTACGCTTCGCGAAACGCGCGCAGAATACTCTTTCTACTAAAGCCGGAAAGCCGCGAACCGAGACGAGCAGAATCGACAAGCGCCTGAAGAGCATCTTCAAAACCCGGTGTTAACCCCGCGAAGCTACGCGTAACATCGTGCGGCTTCGACAGCCGATGTGTAATATCAAGAGCGCGCAACACTCCGCCGCGGTCTGTACAAAGGCGCATAATAAAACTTATCACCAGCCCCGGTGCTTCATCATAAAGCGTAGGGCACAGTTCCAGTTCCTCGCGGATACTATCCACCGTTAGGGCACATTCGTTGTCAAGTCGGTCTATCAGGCAATTTAGCAGTGCTTCCTTATCAGTGAAACGGTTATAGAAGCTACCAACTGAGGCATCAGCGCCGCGCACAAGATCAGCAATGGAAACCTCATGCCAGTGGCGTTCTGAAAGCTGTTCCTCCGCGGTGTCTAARAACTTAAAAAACGTTCGGGCGGACCTGCCCTGAACCGGTGGCTGCACCCACTTTCCGTAAATCCACGGAGCCTCACCATCTGTCCGTAATTCGCCAACCAAAACTGCCATTGAAACACCCTTTTTACTACGCAAAACAAATACTTACCTGCGGCCAAACAGCCACAACACACTCCAAAGACCAGACCATTTCCAGCAATCCTACAGATGCAGAATGGAAACTTGCCTTTATCTAAACGCAGAAAATCAGCCCCCCGCTGCTTTTCAATAGCTATATGAGAAACAGAATTCTAATTCTATTACAAGAACAATTTGAGATTGTTCAGTTTTTCTTGTTTTCAGCGCTTTCAATGGCCGGTGGCGGCGCTGGTTTGCGCGTAGTTTTTTTGGGCAGCTTGTGGGCCGTTACTGAATTGCTCAACGGGCATTTTTACCGTTGGAGACCTCTGCGGTTTCTCGGAAACTTCACACTGCGCAGATCATCAACTACCCGCCCGAAAGTTCAGCAGAACAGCAGGAAACTAAACACGGCCGCTATGTAGCGGCTTAGCTCTTGGGTCTGTAGGGGCAAAGGGGTTGATGCATAGAAGTGCTGTTTTTTTGGAGGATCGGAACCGGTTTCCCGAAGTKCCYCAAGCCAAATTACAAAGCCCTCTGCAAAACCTTCCACCAAGCCAACTGCKGCGMYCCAGCAAACCAGRGCGGCCCCAGCTGCTGCCCCGCCGCGTTAAAGGGTACCCCACAGAGAACACAGCCGCTTTTGCTGGTAAAAACCGCTTTTCTTTCGCTAAAGCCTATGTAAAGTTGCCGCRCGGTTAGGATGTTTTGGGGGGCGTTGGCGCGGACTACTATTGTACGCGTCATTAAGTGGGGGTTATCGATCCGCACTTTTTTCCATCCAGAAACAAGTTTTAACAGGAGCTACCACCGCGCCAGGTCGACCTACTGATACTTTCTCTGCAGGGACACGTCGCGCTGGCAAGAACCGGCCACGTCATTCCGGCCGGCATCGTTCCGGCAGGCATTGTACGAGGCTGGATTTTTTGAGCCTGGATTTTTCGAGGCTGGATTTTTCGACACGACAACAAAGGCGGACACACTATGCTTAGAAACGCACTTCTATTTATGGGGATTTTTTGGCTGAGCTTACCGCTTGCAGCCCAGAACGCAGAGGCCGAGCCCTCAGAAGAAACTGTGACCATTGCTTTTAATGTACCGTTAAAAAAGAAAATAACGCTGCGCTCCACCACTATCTCAGAGAACMGCACAACGCGCTTCGAAGCCACTGAAACAACAGTTCTCACCCCGATAAAGAAGAATAAGGAAGGCTATATTTATAAAGCCAAAACCACAGCGGCGAAGCTGGTTTCGACCAAAGGGATACCCCCGCTTCTTTTGGCCACGCTAGAACGACTTGGCCAAGAAGCCGTGGGCATGTCGTTCGAGTACCAGACTGACGGCACAGGCTACCCGACGGCACTAACCAAGCATAAAAAAGTCACGCGCTTCATGAAGAAGCTGRCCAAAAAGATGCGAAAATGGGTAAAAGCTACTGCCAAGAAGAAAAACCTAAATGCCGAACAAGCAAACAGGCTTATAGCCGTAGTTGATCAGGCAACTCAGGAATTTACCAACGCCGATACCGAAGCCCTTAGCCGACTTGTTCTTGAAGATGGTCAATTACTCTTTCTGCCAACCGGTCGGARGCTGTTTGTAAATTACGATACRTCATACGATAGTTCGCGGTATTTCGCCCCTGTGCAAGCCTATTTCCACACCGATGATATCTGGTYTTTGGACAGYTAYGATGAGACAACWRGCARAGCAGAAATAAGCTTCACCCAAACGCTGGACACCGAAGAATATGCTGGTTTTATGGARCGCTACCGCACACTGCTAATTGATAAGCACGGCGAAGGAAAGTTGGCTGCAATTGAAAAAGAGTTGGCCCGCTACGCCACCCTCAGCCTTACCCGCAGTGGTTATTATGTGGTGGACCTTAAAACAGGTTTTCCGCTTTCTGGAACCATCACGTCTAAACAAACTTTTRACGGCAAAGAAGAAGTAGATACTTTTTCCTTCACTGCCGAGTTTTAAYGCCAGCWARCGCCYGRGGCCATCCGTGCCCRCGYTGCAAAGTCCATCTCGGGACCTCAACAGCCACCAGCGGCAGGCTAAAAGGGTTGCAGCACGATAAAAACGCCCTYAATCATCCTTGGCGAAAGCCGTGGTGTTGCCTTGCTCAGCAAGCGCTTTCTTGTGCGCTGGCAAAACGTGCAGCAACGCCTTTTCTATCAACGCCATCAGTAGGTGGGGATGCGGGGATTTCAGCGAAACAATAAATTTGCTGTTTGCCACCGCAACGTTGGTGACCTCCAGATCTGTGAGGCCCAACTTGGGAAGTACCAAACCCGCGGGCAKATGGTAATCCAGCACATAAGGTGCCCGGCCTGATTKCAGCATCAAAAATGCGGTTCTATGGCTAAGTGTTTTGAGCAAGCGAACACCGGGCAATGTTTTCAACCGTTTAATCCGGCCTGCATATACATAGCCCTGAATGATAATCAGCGAGGTGTTGGTAAGCGAAAACAAAGGCGGCGGCC
>JAESRJ010000079.1 GCA_016764715.1 Kordiimonadaceae bacterium
ATAGCCGAAGCACCCTAGAAACGGTCGTTGATTTGTTCGAAAAATTGACGGCCGTTTTTTGGTTTTTCGTGGCACCCGCTTTCTTTAGAATTAAAAACCAGCCGCGGTTAAGCCGGCATCGAGGAGATCTCGCTATTTTGACACCCTAAGGTATCAAAAAGTCATGTTTTCAATTTTCATCTGGAATGAAATTCTAATAGTGAAAATAGGAAACCTCAGGACGGGAAGCAGCCCCATATCTATTATGTCCCTATATATTCACTACACTAACTAGTTAAGTATTTGTTTTTAAACAAAAACATACCGCCCCCCAGCGGCACCATTTAAGCCTTTGAAAAAAATCATTTTTTATACTTTATCGAAATTACGTCTTTTCCCAGGTGGGGCGCAACCGAGCGCTTTCAACCAAGCACCAACGATTTACGAGAGAGATACGGCTGCATTAGGCCCAGCGGAATGACGCATACAAAGTTTGAATAGCTTAACATCTCAAATGCGTAAACTCCTGCTCGGGAATTTTACGCCTCATTAGGCGGTTCTATTTTCCCATATTCCCGAACGGGAACTAAATTTACATTTCCTTATGGAATCATGACAATGTTACCGTACGGGAATTAGATAGGTGTTGGTATGATACAGACAGCGGATGATATTGGACGGGCTATTCGGGCTACGCGCAAGGGAATGAAAATTACACAGAAGGACTTGGCCCTTACATCAGGGACCGGGCTGCGCTTTATCATCGATCTTGAGAGGGGCAAACCCACTTGCCAGCTTGCTAAAACACTAACCGTATTGCAGACGCTCGGCATCAAGATAAATCTAGTCTCGCCGAGCTACAGCCCGTCAGGTAATGGGGGTGAGCATGGATAGAATACTAGACGTTTATCTACTTGATAGTTTTGTGGCCAGCTTGGACAGAACGCTAGCGGCGAACTATATTTTGGCTATGCCGCCTCTTGGTTAAATGATGCAAACGCCATTCCTTTATCACATCCACCACCCCTGCAGGAAGCGCCGTTTTAACGCCGCGCTTGCCACGGTTTTTTTGGCGGCATACTGCCGGAGGAAACCAGGCGTGAACGCATTGCTAAAAACCTAGGCATTAGCAAAAAGAATGACTTTGCGATGCTGGCAGAAATAGGCGGCGAATGTGCGGGGGGCAGTTACCTTTATGCCAGAGGGACAGCCGCTAGGGGCAGATGAGCCTAGCTACCGGGCACTATCAAACGATGGTCTTGCTACCATTTTAGCAAGCCTGCCTAAACGCCCTTTGATGGCTGGTGAGGAAGGTATTCGCCTGTCCCTTGCAGGTGCTCAGGACAAGATTACAGTGCACCAATCCGGTGCAGGTTTTGCGTTACCGCTTAACGGTGCGCCCAGTACGCATATACTCAAACCAGCAATCGCGCATTATGAGGATACGGTTCTTAACGAGGCAGTATGCTTGAAGCTGGCAAAGGCAATCGGGTTGCCAACGGCGGAGGCTGAAATTCTGGACATTGGAGGTCTGAAAGTTTTATCCGTGACGCGCTATGATCGGTACGATGGTGGGGGCGGCAAAATTAAGCGCCTGCATCAGGAAGATTTCTGTCAGGCGCTCGGCATTGTCTCAGAGCTTAAATACCAGAATGAAGGCGGCGTTTCCCTGAAACAGGCGTTTGGCATTATACGGGAATTTTCAGAGGTGCCCGTGATTGACCTGCAACATTTGCTCGACGCTGTAATCTTCAATTTCTTCATTGGCAACAATGACGCGCAAGGCAAGAATTTCTCGCTGCTTTACCAAGAYGRWCARGCWCGCCTAGCGCCMTTCTATGATAWGTTGTGCACGGTTTATTAYCCGGARYTATCKGGTAAAATGGCMATGAAAATCGGCAGTAAATATAAGCCYGYCGAYGTGCAACCYCKTCACTTCGGGCAGTTGGCAGATGCCGYCGGACTATCAAAACCAATGGTCGGGAAACGGGTTGTCAGCATCGCGGATAAAACGCTCTCTAAACTAGCGATCATCGAGGCTGAGATTGCAGGCTCTTCCAAATTCATTGCTTTCATCGAAAACAGAATTGTGGGCATGAAACAGCGATTTACACGAAACCCGTTAGGCCACTTAATGCTTCAGGCGGTATATGATCTTTTAGCGGCCAAATTGGCTGTGGYGTTAAAGTGCGCTTTTTCGCCATAAGCGGACAATCCTACACAAGGGTAATTGGGTAATCGGCTCTTCCTAAGATTGGCAGGATTAGATGTTTAGTGTTTGGCATTGCTATCRGTCATCTTTGAGAAGYGATTTTACGAAWACACGGAAATAGACAAAAAAACGGTCAATTTTTTTGCCGTCTTCTGACATGGGTACATAAAGCGCCCTTATTGCCGAGGTCTCGTGACCCGCAAAAAGCACCTCTGAYTCCGCTAATGTTGCACGCCTGGTCTCAAGTGTTCTGGCAACTGTAGCGATGATCCGGCGAGACACATCCTCGTTCGGATGCGCGCTCACCGTTTTCCCCGTTAGCTCGCCGTAGAAATTGACAACATTGGTACCCATCAGCGGGAAATACACATCTTCTAGCTGTCCGGCCTCCCCCCAAACGGGCACGAAAAAACAAATATCCGGCAGCATAGCCTTCAGGTCTCTGGGGCTGATATCGGACCTTTTCAAAAATCTTTTTGACTCTGTTTTCTCGTCCACATAGTCAAGAATTAGGTCAATTCCTTCGTCTTTGCCGCGCACGTCGGCAGCATCCACCAYCGTGAAAGCTACCAGTTCACGGCGTGCCCGACTTTTAGTTTTTGGTACCTCAAAAGATGACATGCGTGGGTTTTTCCTTAACTTTTCTGCGTAGGATTATTTCTGCCGCACGGATTTTCTGCAGACAAAGAGAAACCACCCAGACCCTACCTTACATTACATTCGGAAACTTAACGTTTCTTTTTAAAYCGTTTGTAGAGKCATTTCCAGCCATGGGTTGGCCCGCCGCAGCAACGCTTTGCTGAATCTGCATTGGCCAATGGCATAGGAGCGGCTCTAATGGCATCGAGAATAAAACCGATCGCTGATCGGCCGGGACTGATGGACGATGATATACGGATAAGCAACAGGATAGGGCTAGACCCCTGTTCGGGATGCGCGAGGCCGAGGATGCTGACWATAAACATGTGAGCTTTTTTAATGACCGCTTTGGGTCAATAGCGGGCTTTGCCGTGACAAGTTCCTTCCGTCAGATGTGCAAAGCGAAAGCTGCCCTTAGCAGGAAATCCCTAGTGCCCTTTCTCACCATATAGAGACGAAGCGCCAAATCAATTAATTTGCCAAATCATTTAAGTTTTACGGTGCTAAGTCCAGAGTTGAGCGACAAGGCTGAAATTGGCGCCTGATTGCTATAATTTTAGCTCGTGCTAATATTTGATCTTACTAATATAGAAGCACTCAATCGGAGAATGATATGGACTTCAATTCCGTGATTGGTACAGCCATTCGTGAAGTTGAGAACAGCGAACGCGACGGAAAGCCGACGCATATCGTTCGGGTAGAATACGCCTTTGCTACAACACCAAACGACCTTTGGAATGCCTTGACGAAGCGGGTACGCCTTCAGCGATGGTTTGCGGAGGTGTCGGGCAATCTCGAAGAGGGCGGGCATTTCTCTGTGAAGGGTAATGCGAGCGGTGAAATTTTGACGTGCAGACCGCCGGAGCTGCTCGCTCTGACATGGGAACTCAGTGGCAGCGTAAGTTGGGTCACTATCAAGATCGAGAAAGCGGAAGACGGCACACGACTAACACTCGAACACGAGCTGCCAACTGATGAGAAAAGCGAAGCGCACTGGGAAAAGTATGGCCCTGCAGCAACCGGGGTGGGGTGGGAGTGTGGCCTTCTAGGTCTGGGTACACACATCGTGAACCCAGACATTTCTTTGCTTGAAGCGGCGGAAGCGTGGGCTGAAGGATTGCAGGGAAAAGCGACGTTGCGTGAATGGGCGACCGCATGGGGCGAAGCAGATATCAATTCGGGCGCGCCACCACAGGCCGCAAAGGAGGCRGCTGAAAGGACGGCAGCATTCTATACAGGCGAAGGATAATGCCCGGCTTTCACATATTGGCGGACCCGGTCTGAAGACGCACGATTGAACTTATCGCTCCGGCTCAAATCCCCTGTTGCGCGTTTTAGCAGCAACATCTTGTTGCCTGATTTTCATGAAGGCTTCCCGCCGCTSTTCACGWGTTGGYTCAKGTGCTTTTATGGGTTCRGGCGTGRGTAGTGKCTCTGGCGCYGGTAATTGTTYCTGWGCGGGCTTGGCGGCCTCAATGAAGGCGGGCGCGATAGGTGGAACAGGTGGCGAAATCGGCTCAATGCGGCGTTGGGCAGGTTTAGGAACTGGCGGTGTTAATTCAGTCGCTTTCTGATTAAAAGTATCTCGTTCAAGGGCAATTTGCTGTCGCTTTTCTTCGGTTCGTAAAATGTCCTTTTCAAGATTGGTTTTCAAAAGCCTGCGCTGTTCAATGTGTTGGAAAATCAGATCATCTTTGGAGGCACGATCTCGCTGCAATGCTTGATAAGCCTCTTGCTCATTCCGCTGTTGAATGCGCTTGTGTTCACCGCGTACATGGTCCCAAACGCCTTTCATGCCAGAACGGAAGCGTGCTTGGCGCTGAATGGCTTCTGCTTGTTGGCGCGCTTCTTGTGCTGCTGTGTTCAAGGTTATCTTCCCAATGCTCCAACTCTTCGAAGAGACTGTTTACTGTTTCTCCGTCCAGTTGCACCATTTAAGCCTTTGAAAATAAGAAGTTTTTAGGCTCTATCGAAATTACGCGTTTTTCGAAACGGGGCGTGGTCTGAACGCAGGCCTATTTCTGGTTTTGGAAAACCCCGTCCAAATTTGGAGTAATTGCCCCTGACCTTGCGCTAAATACGCTGCCAGTGAAGAAGGCCAATACAGATAGGGAGTTTAGCTGCCGATGATGAGTGCAAGCTCTTCGGTGCCCTCGATTAATCTGCGCTGTGCACCGAGCTCCCGCATTATCCGGTTTTCTATCTGGCCTCCACCACTCGATTTCATAAGTGAACCAAGATACGGAGATTGTCTTAGCCAGTTTATGTCCCGCCAGCCAAGGTTAACAGCTTGGCTTATCAGCCGCAATGCTTCGTCCTTTTGGCCAAGGGCAGCCGTGATTTCGGCGAGTTTAATGCGTAAAGCGGGGTCGGGGTCGGTTTCGAGCTCTGCTCGCTTAGGCGGAAGAAGCAGTGCCATCGCCCGCGATGCATCACCGGAAAGGGCATCGAGTGCAGCGAGCTCGTAGTGCCCTCTCCATCCTGCCGTCTCTAGGATGTTTCGAGCCTCTTCAAAACGCCCAAGTGCGATGGCTGCCCTGCCGCGCAGCTGCAAAATCTGCGGCGCGGATTGGTCATCTCCTTCGGCGTCCGCCAGTATATTAAGGGCACCCTGCGGATTTCCTTGCCGCAAATAATGTCGAGCGATCTCAGTTAACACAACAACTTGCCCAGGATTAAGAGAAAGCGCCGCTGCACGCCAGCCAGCAGCTGCAGGGTGATCGATAAGCTCCAAAACCTGTGCAATTTGGATCTCTGCGTAGCGCGAAGTTCCGCCTGCTTTTTTTGCGCGGGCCTCAAGGACCAAAGCTTGCTGCAAGTCCCCCCGAAGGAGCAGTATATGGGCGGCGCTGGAGAGCGCAGGCGCATTTTCTGGATTAAGTTGATAGGCATAYTGATAGGCAGATAGGCCTTCATTTGGCCRCCCYTGGGAACTTAGCGTRTARCCAAGSGCCGACCATGCATTACTGCTMTCGGGTYGTTCGCTGATCAAATCGCGAGCAATAGTTTCTGCCTCCCGTTTATCACTAACGCCGCCGCCAAACTTGGTTGCTTTGGTGGAGAGCGCAAAACTTAGTGTGAGACGCGCGTCAAAGCTGTTTGGGTGCCCCGTCAGGACGTCTCGTAACATGGCAATGGCACGGTCCGTTTCTCGTGACTGGTGGAGGCCAAGTTGTTCCCGAGCCCGCTCGATCTGGATCGCAACTGCGGATTTTTGATTTGTATCCTCTGGTGTGAGTTCAGATTTGGCACCCTCACCCCAAAAACTCGAAGCCAGAGCAGCTGTAAAAACTAGAGCGACAAGCGCGATTGATGCTGCGATTTTTCTGTGACGATTAAGAAACGAAGCGGCATTCGGTAGTGTCTCATCGTCTTGAAGCACAATTGGTCCTGCAATCGCATACCCGGCACCCCGGACCGTTCGAATATAAGTCGGTTTTTTTGTATTATCGCCGAGCGCTTTTCTCAGAAGGGCAATCCGCTGCGCTACTGTTTCATCGCTAACATGCTCAACCCGCCAAACTTCCCTGCATAGCTCGACATTGCTCACAGGTTTTGGTGAGGCCGTGAGCAGGGTAACCAGAACGTCAAAGCTTAGATCTGGTAGCTTAATAGTAACGCCGTCACGCCACACCGCGCGGGCTTCAGGGTCAACCGATAAATCTTTAAGAATATAACGCATAGCGAAAAGCTTAGTCGATTATGAAAAGGCTTGCTTCAAGAAAATTCAACTATCTTCAAGTGACGAGCATGTTTTTAATGGCCATGTCTCTCCTATAATTTTCTGCATCATGCGGCGAAATCTAAGGAGAAAGCTATGCGGCTTGTCATTTGCGTATGTGTAAGTGTTATCGTGATGTGCCTGGGAGCAACTGCACAGGACCAGTCACCCACTACAAAAGCACCGCTCGGTCTTTGGGCGTGGAGCGCGGAAGAAACTCAAAATATCTTTTCATTCACCGTCAAGCTGGTGGACGGAAAATGGGGTGCAACGGTACAGTCCTCTCCCGTACAAGTAACGGTCGATCAAGGTATTATCTCGGTCGCTGGGCCAGATAATCAAAGGTTTGTCGGCAACCTATCTGAGGACAAATCACGTATTCGCGGGCGGTGGTACCAGCCTTCATCCTCTCTGCGGCACCAGGACGTCGACACGCCGATCACCCTTCTTGCTGTAAAGGATGGGCATTGGACGGCTGACATCACCGTACAGCCGCGGCCATTCTCTATATTTCTGGATATTTTTAAGGGCGAGAAGTCGAAAATTTATGCGGTTATCCGTAATCCCGAGGGCAATGAAATTCAAGGCGCCACCCGTTTCAGGGTCGAAGCTGAAGGTGCTGGAAACTGGACACTTGTCGCAGGTAGCGGTGACCGGCTGCGGCGGCGCAAATTAACACAAGTGAACAGCGGCGAATTGCTGCTAGAGCATGACCTTTTTCAGGCGCCTATTTCTCTGAAGCCTATAGATGCCAAAAGCGCCGTAGGGTATTACAGCAGGTTAGGAAGCGCCGGACCAGCGCGCTTTACCGCTCCCCCGAAACTTGATGACGGCTGGGAAGTGGCAACGCCGGAACAGGCAGGGTTTGATAGGGCTGCTCTGGGTGCTTTGGTCGCGGAACTCGCATCTTCCAATCCGCGAAACAGACGGCCCGCATGATCCATTCGGTGCTGGTGGCCCATAAGGATCGTGCGCAGGATGTGAAGCTGGCGGTGCAGGCTTTGAAGGATAAAAAAGCGGGGCAAGCGGTGCAGCATCCGCGCGATCATCGGCCTTGGGGCAATTTTGAAAGCTTATATCTGGGACGGCGATTTCAGGTGAAACGGATTGTTGTGAAGCCGGGCGGCATTTTGAGCCTGCAAAGCCATGTGCACCGTTCCGAGCACTGGATTGTGGTTGAAGGGACGGCCAAGGTTACTATTGGGGATGAGGTTAAGCTGGTGGGTGAAAACCAATCGGTTTATATTCCTGTGGGCGATAATCACCGGATGGAAAACCCCGGCAAAGTGCCAATGGTTTTGATCGAGGT
>JAESRJ010000268.1 GCA_016764715.1 Kordiimonadaceae bacterium
GGACGTTGCCGTTTTTTTGTCGTCTCGAGCCATAAAAGGTATGCCTTTGCGGTTCCGTGCAGAGCGTGCTGCCAAACAAGCGGCGCGTGTTTAGGGATGAGAAAGCAAATATTGGTCCAACTATAGCTGGCGGTGTCAATAAATCCATAAATTTCAATATGCTAGCGGCGCAGYTTAGTCCTCACAGTCTCTTGTCGGGTAGGGCTTGCTTCGGTCAACGAGGAAATTCAGGCTGAAGGGAATATCCGGTAGAAACGTATCTGGCGTTCTTTCATACAAGATATAACTTCCTGACAATGCACCGTTCCAGTTCGATCTAGCCTCTAGTAGGTCGACAAATAGATCGGCGTCCATGTGAAGCGTTAATGTCTGTCGCGACACCTCTGTTTCTGCAGGAAGAGAAAGTGCCATGATGGGCTTTTGTCCTGGTCTTAAGCAGCCTTCGTCGTCTAGCTGTAGATCCGTATATAAACTGAACWCTGTTATCCAGCTTTGCTCGATGCCAATACGCCCCATGATGGTTTGGTAATTTTTCAAAGCTCCTTCAAGGGCGGCTGTAATCCGTAGTTTGGTGGCACTGGCGGTGGCCGCAGCCCGACAACAGTCGTCACTGTAGTCATAAACCATATTGCGTGCTTGGTGGGCGTGGGACTGTTTATTCCCAGCCTTTTTAATGCCTGTGTTAAACGCGATCCAAGTGTTTAGCTCCTCGTCAAAACGAATGCCACCGCCGCCTTCAAGGGTAAACAGGACCCCCATGTTTTGCAGCCATGGCCCAAGGTACGTACGCGTTTGTTTGAAGGTTGGCTGCGCAATATATTGGTTTAGCGCTGTGTATTTCCCGCGGATAACATAGGTGCCGCCAGCAATGAATAGGGTGTTGATGCCGAGGGCAGAGATCCGCTCTGGTAGGTCTTCTAGGCTTTCTGCAATGACGCGTGCAGCGGCTTCATCGCGGTCGATGTTGATGAAACACTGCGGATACTCGCTGGCCGCACCAAGCGGTAGACACGCTGTGTCCACATCCTTTTTCCAAAGCTTTTGAGAAAATTCGCGCACAATATTTAGTGGTTTCACACCTGCGGGATTGTCCACATTGTTATAAAAYACCTGGCCAGTTTTTAGGCAGCGAATAAGAATGGATGTGTCGATATCATAGCTGATTGTTGGCTCGATATCGCGGTTTACCATACTGAACGCTGGCACAATGACGATCTCTAGATCATTGCCTAGCGTTAAGGATGTCCACGGCTCAACGTCAATGATATTTGTAAAACCTTGAGACGCTAGCTTGTTATGCAGGCGATTGTCTTTGTATTTCTTAATCAGGATCGCGGTGTCTGGTTTGAGGTGTTTCAGTGTTTTCTGATCATGGTGGTCTGGATGTAGGTGGCTTACATAGACAAAATTTGGGGCATAGCCCTCAATAATCTCTGCAGCCTCATTGACAAAAGGAAAGGATAACCAGGCATTGTCATCAGCCGCGCCGATCCATGGATCACACATAAGCCGTGTTTTACCGGAAGCGACGCTGATAAAGGAATTGCAATAGTGAATGATTTCCACGGTATGTTTCTTTGCCTAAAACCAAATTTCGTTGTGATCCCCCGAAAAATCGTTTGAAGTCATATCCATAAACGCACAATATCCTTAACAAGCTGTTCATGGTGACGGCTTTCTTACGGTAAACTCTAAGGTGTGAGCAGGCATTTGGACTCAATAGTAAAACGAATATGTGACTTGCTAGCGCCCCTATCGATTGAGCAAGGTGACACGCTTTTTGTGCATGCGGGGATAGGCCCAATCGCTGGTTTTCTTGGTGAGGACGGTACCGTTTCCGTGCAGGACACGCTTACGGCTTTTCATGCTGCTCTTGGCGATCTGGTCGGGAACAAGGGGACTATCGCAGCGCCAGGTTTTTTCTATGATTACGCTAGAAAACACAAACCGTTCATTTTGGAAACTTCGCCGCCCGATAGAGGGCTCGGTTTTTACCCAATGCATCTTTTTAGGCGGGCTGATTGCAAGCGTAGCCTTAACCCTATAGGCAGCATATTGGCAGTGGGGGCGGAAGCCGAACATATCTGTGCCCATACTTCAGCATATGCTTTTGGGCTGACCACGCCGTGGGCGAGGATGCATGATCTGGGCGGGAAAAGCCTAGTGATTGGCCTACCCTTTATGATGACGTTTATCCACCATATCGAAGCCATGGTTTGCCCACCGCATATCTATAATAAAAAATTCAATACGCCAGTGATYGTMGRCRGCAAACMMATTGAGTTGCCGGTAGTTGGGGCCGTGCGCTACCTTAARTATGGCATCAGCTATAACGATGACCGTTTTGAAACGCTTCTTCGATCATCTGGCTCGATGACGGAGCATAGTGAAGGCGGCGTTGAGATGAGCATAACCCCGTACAAGGACGCGCAGCGGATATCAGTGGAACAACTGGCAAAAGACAGTAGCTTTACACTTACCGCGCGCCCAAAYTTTWTCGCGGGTGAAATTCCTGACGAAGGTCCAAAAGGGCCRGGTGATTGATGCTAAATCACCTGAGTAACTAGGTTAGGACGCTTTACGAAGCATTTCATCTGTAACCTCGGTTTCAAATACTGGCGAAACCCGGCTTGAAAACTGTTTTCTTTTGACTTCTTCAGCGTCGAGTATTTCGTCTTTAAGCCAGCTACAGAAACGCGTCATTATATTCCAGAAGGCAATTTCCTCTTGGCAAAAGGGTTTATCGCGGTGAATGGCCAGCATTCCAACTTTGATGTCCTCGGTTTCAAGCGCGCCTTCCGCAACCATTTGAAGGGCCTGGCCGGTTGTTTCCAAGATCATGTAGACGTCGTCGTCAACCGRTAGCCAGTAAGGATATTCGCTGATACGTGCCGTTTTATTTGCGAAGTTGAATTCAAAGGAAATACCGAAACGCTGCAAGCCATCCCTTATGGCAAAGCGGACATCGAAGAGCGTGCCCTCAGCGCCAATAGTCACTTGGGGACCAACGTAGGCATCAAAATCAGCTTCGACGAGCGCCGCAAAATCAGTTAGGTAGCGTTTGAACTGGCCATAATTAAATTTGAAGCTGTTTTCCCACGCTGTCATCTCATCGCAAATTTTGCGTACATCAGGGCGTGCACGCATTACGTTGAGCTCCCGGACAAATTCTTCTTTGTCTTTATATAGGGGCGTATGGCCTGACGTTAGGTTATTGAGATCAAGCAGGTCGCCGCGTTTGGGTGTAAGCAAATCGAACGGATAGTTGTTTTGCTTCACATGATCGATCAGATCATAAACGACTGGGCCAATAAGGTCATCCACTTCGGGCCTAGTGAAAAAGACCATGTCGCCAGCGCACGGTAGTACTATCTTGGCGCCCACCTTTTCGCCGTACGCTAGGGTGCGGCGCATGATCAATTCGCTAACACGGGCAAACTCGGCTTTTTTCTTCTCTTCGTCCATAACAAAGAAGGTCGGGTAAATGGARGCGCCAACCATCCCGAGAAGRGCAATGTCGATCGCATGATTTCTGCGAATTGTTGCCACAACGTCGTCGTTTAGCATCGCGTCATTTTGGTTGAAAACGGCGTGCGTATCATCTTCAATTACCAGCGCGCTGTCGTTGGTWGGCYTGTCCGCATAAAGRGTWACRCGKAGATCATSKGCCAASTGGAAKGTTTCGCCGTSYTCCAGTTCAATAATATGGGTGAAACCCAGTTTTTGCAGGCCGGGCTTCATTGGATTATTCAAATCACCGTAGGTACGGATAATAATCGGCATGTCGCGCCTGAAATGATCAAGCGTATCCTGGCAGTAATGATCAACATGATCGTGAGAAATATAAAGAAAGTCCTGATCAGTATATTCCTCTGGGCCAGTACTGCATTCTGGGAATTGCCAMARRCTGTTGGCAACGGGRTTATAAACCCATGGGTCGCTCAACAGGCGCACACCGCTGTTTGAAATGAACTGAAAAGAAGCGTGTGTAAAATACTTGATCTTCATACTAGTCCCCGGAACTATAAACGCTGAAAANCTTCTCCRAAAGCCGTTTGGCGCCAGCTTGTTAGAGGGTTAACGGTAATTTCAGCATGTTCTATGCACAGGAGGGGCCAGTTAAGGTTGTGTGCGCCAAGGCGAGGCTGGGCCTGCTTTGCGATAAAGCCTTGGCGCAAAGACGAGCATGTGAGGGCGGGGGCACTGAAAGAATGAACGAAAATATTGCCGAGTGCCACGCAGTAACCCGGAGACGGGCAGAAGGCTCTGGCAGGCAGCCTAGGTCGGTGCCCTGGCTCTACGGATTGACGAGGCTATAGGCTCTTGAATTCAGCTATAATTTTTGCCGCAATTTGCTCGGAAGTTAAGCCGTAATGCGCCAAWATRTCYGCATARTCMCCAGACCTGTCRTAGCTGTCSGTGATGCCCAKRATMATRTGYGGKGCGGCRTTCCKGAGCGGTGCCTTGGCTTCGGCAACMGCGCCGCCYAGYCCRCCAATGATGCTGTGTTCTTCAATGGTGGCGATYAACTTGGTGTTRGMGGCCAAATCYGCMACCAYDTCAGTATCAAGGGGYTTRATVGTGTGCATGTTGAYCACRGWRGCYTCGATGCCGTTYTCYGCAAGAATTTCAGCCGCTTGCAAGGAAGGGTGCACCATCGAACCCGTAGCAATTATACCAACATCCTTGCCGTCACGCAGTTTTACGCTTTTGCCAATTTCGAACTCATAGTCCTCGCGGTAAACTGGCGGGTTTGGTGAGCCGCCCGTCAGGCGAATATAGACAGACTGGTCGTGCGATAGCGCTGCTTCAACCGCCTTGGCCGTTTCGCCGCRGTCCGCGGGGGACACTACTGTGATGTTTGGTATTGCGCGCATTACAGCCATATCTTCAATGCAGCAGTGGGTATAGCCAAGCGTGCCCAGCACCACACCGCTGGCGAGCCCGGTGAACACCACTTTATGCTTCATATAGCCGAGGTTTACTTTGATTTGCTCGCAGCAGCGCATGGTTTGAAACGGTGCAAACGTCGACAGGGCCACTGTCATGCCCTCGCTTGCAAGCCCGGCTGCAATACCCATCGCGTTTTGCTCTGCAATACCAACCTCGAGATATTTTTCGGGGTAGGTTTTGCGGAACCGATCGAGCCCTGCAGACGTGGATGTATCCGCCGTAAGCACCATCAGGTCTGGGGTGCTTTCAGCCAAATCAAACAGGGTCATGCCGTAGGTAGCTCGGGAACCAATGCGAGACAGGCCAATAGCCTTGCGTTTGTCGAGTATCATGCCTGTTGCCCCTTAGCTGCAGTTAATTCTTCCACCGCGATCTCATATTGCTTTTTGGTCAGGATTTTGTGGTGCCAGCTGTTGTCATCTTCCGAGAAGGAAAACCCCTTACCTTTGATGGTTTTGGCGATGATGGCATGGGGTTTGTGGGGTGCTCTTTTAGTGGTGAAAGCATCATACAGGCTGCCTACATCATGGCCGTCGAGTTCAGTGACATTCCAGCCAAAAGCCCGGTATTTTTCAGCGGCGTCCCCAAGCGGCATAATCTCGTCGTTAGAGCCTGTTTGCTGGTGACCGTTTCTGTCAAGAATAACGGTTAGATTGTCCAGTTTAAAGTGGGGTGCCGCCATTGCAGCCTCCCAGACGGAGCCTTCGTTGCTCTCGCCGTCGCCGATGATCACATAGGTTTGGTGGCCCTGGTTGCGGCGTTTGGCGGCAACGCAAACCCCGATACCGAGCGCCATGCCCATGCCTAAACTGCCGTTAGAAAACTCAATGCCCTTGGCGCGGTTCATTACCGGGTGGCCGTACAGAAAACTRTCRGACTTCTCRAAKGTRAGYAGSTCRTCRCGSGTYAGAAARCCWGCTTCGCAGAGCGCGGTRTAATAGCCAATGCAGCCGTGGCCTTTGCTAAGAATAAACCTGTCCCGGTCTGGCCACTCTGGGTTCTTTGGGTCGATATTCATAACCTTACCGAAAAGTGTCGCCGTAATGTCCACAATTGAAAGTCCGCCGCCAAAATGGCTACTATTGGCCCCAGCCTCAACGGCCATATCAATAATATGACGGCGCATACGGCGAGCGGTGGCTTCAATGTCGTTAATGATTTGCTCGCGGGTCATCTTACATGCCTCCGTCTACAGAAAGGGTTTGGCCGGTGACATAACTCGATAAGTCAGACGCTAAGAAAAGCACTGCACCTGCGATCTCGGATGGTTCTCCCACTCGCCGCAACGACAGGCGCTCGATCGTGGTTTTCAGCGCGTCTTCAGGGGTGCTGTTTGCCATCATGTCAGTTTGCGTAAGGCCAGGCGCAATTGCGTTTACACGGATGCCTGCAGGCCCCAATTCGCGGGCCATAACCTTGCTGGATGCCATAATGGCGGCCTTTGCCCCGGCGTAAGCAACGCGGCCTTCGTTGCCTTCAATCGCGGCACTAGAGGCGAGGTTAATGATCGAACCGCGCCGTTTGCGCAGCATCTGGCGTGAGATCGCTTGYGCAAAYTGCATATGGCCCAAATAGTTTAGCTCAAACATTTCCTGCATTTTRTCCATCGAGGTCATCAGGAAAGCAGCWGTGTGAATGGCRCCCGCGTTATTCACCAATATATCGATGGGTAATTTGTCTGCGGTAATCTGTTTTGCGCCKGCTKTAATCTGCTCTCGGTCGCTCAGATCGAAGTGGATCTCTTTGATCGAAACGCTGTATYGCTCGGAAAGGGATGCTGCGTAAGTGGAAAAGCCYTCGTCAGGGCCGCGTGTACAGGCCCAAATAYCAGCGCCATTTTCAGCAAAAAGCGTCAATATTGCTTTGCCTATGCCGCGATTGCAGCCGGTGATAATGGCGTTTTTGCCTTTGAGCATGGAATTTCCTCTTTGGCCGTACAGAATATGAACTAAGTGTATGCAGCTAAAGCCTTGCAATTGCTATGCAAGTTTTAAATGCAGCGCTATTTTGGCTTAGGCTGAAAGCTCTCAAGCACATCGGGCATGACAATACCAAATTCAGCTTTGCAGGCTATTTCGCCGTCTACGGTGCCAACAGCTGAGCATTTACCGAGACCGCGCCGCCAGCTAAGCAGTTTCGTGTCGAGACAGAGGCGATCGCCCGGAATGATTTTACGGCGAAAACTGATATTCTTTACGTTAGTTAGATAAACAATTTTGCCTTTGTTCCCCGGCAAAGTAAGCACTGTAAGTGCCGCCATTTGCACCATAGCTTCGGTTTGCAGCATGCCAGGCATGTTTGGGTCGCCAGGAAAATGGCACTTGAAAAACCAAGTATCTGCAGGCAGGTCTTTATAGCCGCGCGCGCTTTCGCCGGGGGTGATTTCCTCAGCAAAGTCCATCATAAGGTAGGGGGGGCGGTTTTTCTGATAGGCAAGAAGACCGTCCATATCGAGCGATAGCGTTTCCAAAATTTCCCTCTCCTTAAATTAGCTGTCGGTTGAAAGACCGTATTTTGTAGCGTATCGTTGCCTCTAAGCCACTAGGATAATTCGCTTTTGATTATTTTCAACTGTTGTTTCCGCTCATTATGTGGAAGCTCGAAAAATGGCCCGTATTTTGTATTACAATCTGGGGTGACCACATTTTGAATGCGCCCTGATGAAAGAGTATAAATGAAAGTTGCAGTTATTCCGGCACGCGGTGGCAGCAAACGCATCCCTCGGAAAAACATAAAGGATTTCCTAGGTAAGCCCATAATTGCTTATTCGATTGAGGCCGCACTCGACAGCGGTGTATTCGACGAAGTGATTGTTTCGACTGACGATGAAGAAATCGCGGCGGTAGCAGAAACTTTCGGTGCTACAGTGCCCTTTATGCGACCCAGTA
>JAESRJ010000080.1 GCA_016764715.1 Kordiimonadaceae bacterium
GTGCTGCCTTTCAGCGTATCCATGCTTGGCCCTGTCCTGATCGCTTTCGGTAATGATGACCTGAAAGACCGTTTCCTTCCCGGTATCCGTGATGGTTCCGATTGGTGGGCGCAGGGCTTCTCTGAGCCGGGCGCAGGATCAGACCTCGCAAGCCTAAAAATGACTGCCGTTCGGGACGGCGACCACTATATCATCAACGGCCAGAAAACCTGGACCACCCTCGGCCAACACGCTGACTGGATTTTCTGCCTAGTCCGCACTGACCCGAATGCGCCTAAGAAACAGATGGGCATCAGTTTCATTCTAATCCGCATGGATGCACCTGGCGTTGAAGTTCGCCCCATCATTACGCTAGACGGCGCACACGAAGTGAACGAAGTTTGGTTCACCGACGTTAAAGTGCCTGTTGGGGATTTGGTCGGCGAAGAAAACAAAGGCTGGGATTACGCTAAGTTCCTGCTGCAGAACGAACGTATCGGTATTGCAGGCGTCGGTGTTTCCAAGAACGAAATCAATGCWCWKYGMYSRAWCNCAAMMKYGKRARYYWRWWRCGSCNNGYSRMYWMWSSMWKAYCCASCWKNNAWWMTSAAACTNGCKKAGMKYKMNATYSMGCNGCKYRSCWKGGATATCACCAACAARCGCATGYTGGTTGARACMGARCGMGGGACWGATCCSGGSCCWGTYTCCTCCATGCTGAAAATTCGCGGCAGTGAAGTGGCGCAGCGTATTTAYGAGCTGAAGATGGAAGCATCGGGCCTCTACGCCYTGCCATTCCAACCGAACGCMGGRCAAGAAGGCTGGAACGATGAGCTAGTGGGCACCACGGATACGTCCCGCTCTGCCCCCGTTTACCTGAACACCCGCAAAATCAGCATCTTCGGCGGATCAAACGAGATCCAGCGTACGATTATATCGAAAATGGTGCTYGGGCTTTAAATCCYGCACRGCACGATACCGGTACTAGAGGAACTAAAATGGACTTTGATTTTTCTGAAGAACAGAAAATGCTGGTGCAGTCGCTTGAGCGCTCCCTAGCAAAAAGCTACGACTTTGAAACTTTCCGCACCCAGTATAACGATGGCATCACCCATGCCCCTGAAGTGTGGAACATGTTGTCGGAACTAGGCGTAATGGCAATGCCTTTACCTGAATCCTTGGGTGGCTTTGACGGCAACCATGTTGATGTGATGGTTGTTTGCACAGAGCTTGGCCGCCGCCTGGTGACCGAACCTTATGTGAGCAACGTCGTGCTCGCTGCCTACGTTCTGGAAGCCTGCGGTGAAGCAGCCTTGGTAGAAGGCATTGCAACTGGCGAAACACGCTACGCTGTTGGTCTTTATGAGCCGCATGAGCGCCATAACCCGCTTGCAATCAACACAACAGCCACCAAAGACGGCGACGCGTACGTGCTTAATGGCCGTAAAGCTGTTGTRCTCGGCGCTGACACGGCAGGCCAATTGATTGTATCCGCTGACTTGGACGGCGCGAGCCTGTTCCTGCTGTCAGCAGACGCTGAAGGCGTCACACTTCGCAAGTACCCGCTTCTCGATGGTCGCGGTGCTGCAGACATTATCCTTGAAGGGGCAAAGGCCAAATTGCTAGGCACTGCGGGTGCCGCTGCTGATATTATTGAAGCTGCGGTTGATCGGGGTGCCGCTGCCCTCTGTGCAGATAGCATCGGTGCTGTGGAAGAAGTGAAGGCCCTTACCGCCGAATACTTAAGAACGCGCACCCAGTTTGGCCGCCCCATCGGCAGCTTCCAAGTGCTGAGCCACCGCATGGTTGATCTGCTGGTTGAATACGRGCAGATGAAATCTGTTGCTATGGAAGCCGCCGTTGAAGCACGCAGCGAAGATGTTCGCGCGCGCAAACTGGCTGTTTCTGCTGCCAAGGTRAARRTTGGCAAYGCGTCCCGCAARTWCGGRCAGGARTCKATCCARATGCACGGCGGCATMGGYATGACMGARGAATACGCACTAGGYGCKTATGTGAAGCGYATGCTSGTSAACGARATGCTTTTCGGCGAYGTRGATTACCATTTGGACCGYTTCGCAAACACATAAATAMTCAGAYCAKWTACWGTTAAAGCGCTGCGTTTTTCGCGGCGCTTTTTCTTTGTCCGGAAGCGAACACAWGTGTTCATTTTCGAACAAATTCACCATCCAATATTCACCTACCGAAYACTAACACATTGAAGTTACAAAGCTAATAACTGGGGATCGCCTTGGCACACTGTTTGCTACTTAGTAAAAAAAGCATAAAAAACAGCAGCAGGAAACGGCCATGAACGGTATTTATTTCAAAGCAGCCCTTCGCAACATCGCAAAAAACAAGCTCTATTCGGCAATCAGCATTACCGGGCTTGCGCTCGGCATTGCCGTGAGCTTGATGATTGCCCTATTCATTCGTTTTGAAACCAGTTTTGACACTGCGTACCCCGACAGCGAACGCATTTACCGGATWAAYTGGGAAAATCTGGGCACYGGCGCACGGTTTGCCACCTTCTTCAATCCGGTATCCCCGATACTGGCTGAAAACCTGCCCGACGAYATTGAAGCYTTCACGCGCATCGCRCCAAACGATATGCTGGTGAGCATTGGCGACCTGAAGTTTGCCGAGGAACTTAGCTTCGTCGACCCAAATTTTTTCGAGATGTTCCCGTCAAAAGTCATTGCCGGAAACCTGAGAACAGCCTTCGACGACGTACAAAGCAGCGTTATCACCAAAGCGGCGGCCGAAAAAATTTACGGCACCACAGACGTTATTGGCCGCACTTTCACCGTGGAAGGCCAATATGAATTTAAGGTAGCGGCAGTTATCGAAAACGCAGCGCTTAACACACACCTCAACGGCAACATCTTTATTCATATCGAYAARACACCAGAACTGTGGGGCCGCCCRAACATATGGCAGCGYATGCGCTCYGACCAGTTTTACCACTATATCAAGCTGAARGAAGGCGTTACGCAAGCTACAGCGGAAAGCCACATCATTGGCGCGCTAGAGACCTTYCAAGARGGCACWKCGCAATTTATCAGCACGCCGTTGCAGCCGCTCACKGAYATTCATTTTACCAGCGACCTGCAGAACGAAACSTCMAGCCGCAACCCAATCACCGGTGACGTTAAGCCGTTCCGCCAGAAAACAGATATTTATATCTTCGCGTCCGTTGCCTTACTGACCTTTGCTATTGCAGCCTTCAACTTCATGAACATGCAGATCTTGCAGATCACTAACAGGGTAAAAGAAGTCGGCATCCGCWAAACGCTCGGTGCCACACGCCGTCATGTCATTAATCAGTTTCTGCTCGAAGCGGGCGTCCTAGCTGTTATCTCGCTGCTCACCGGGCTAATGCTGGTAGAACTGACGTTACCTTTCTTTGCAGAAATCGTTGCCGCGCCTCTGACTTCAGCTTCTTTATTCTCCGCTGACATGCTCRCRCTRGCCTTCGGCGCAACATTCGCTTCTGCAGCATTTGCAGGCCTATACCCAGCCTTGCTAGTGTCCAAACACTTGCCTTCAACGGCGCTTCGCGGCGAAGTAACAACCGGCAACAAGGCGTCGTCTGTGCGCTCGTCCCTGATCGTTATTCAGTTTGCTATCGCCATTGGCCTGATTAGCGCTAGCGGCATCGTCAACGGCCAACTGGATTTTGCTCTCTCAAAAGCCCTCGGTTTTGATGGCACTAACGTAATTACTGTGGCCATCCCCGGCAGCCAACGCCGCTCCTACACTGCGATGAAAACGCAGCTCGAAGCAGACCCGAATATAGCTTCCGTGACTTCAGGCTCCGTTATTCCAACAGGCGATCTATCAGACGGATTTTCCTTCTCMATGCGGCAAGGCGGGCAGGATGTTGAGATCGCAACYCGCATGGTACAGGCCGACGCGGGCTATTTCGAAACGCTCGGCATGCAAATGGTTGCGGGGCGCGCCTACAGCRAAGACTTCCCTGCCGACAAGGCTGTCTTTCCGTCCCCGGAAAACCCAGAGGTTAAAGCTGGCCTTATCCTCAATGAGGCAGCGCTGAAAAAAGCAGGCTTTGAGAACCCTGCCAGTGCCGTTGGCCAACAAATGTGGGTGACGTTTAACCGAGGCGGCAATGACTACCGCATGGACTTTACGCTGGTAGGCGTTGTGAAAGACGCGCACTACCGCTCYATCCGSTCAGAAATCGCGCCTATCTCTTACTTTTTCGCAACTAACCCACGCACCATGATCATTAAAGCCAAGGAAGGCCGGCTAGACGCGGCCCTTAAGGCTGTTGACCAAGTCTGGGCCCAAAACATTGTCGATTATCCCATTGAAAAGGCTGTGCTCAGCGACACCTACAGTGCCTTTTACGCGGGCGAGAACCGCACCTTCGGCCTGTTCATCGGCTTTGCGGGCCTAGCAGTGCTGATCGCCTGCCTTGGGCTTTGGGGGTTAACCTCTTATATCATTGAGCGCAGGACGAAAGAGATCGGTATTCGCAAGGTGATGGGCGCAACTGTACGCCATATCGTATCCATGCTGACGTGGGATTTCTCGAAACTTGTGATCATCGCCAATGTTATCGCCTGGCCTGCAGCCTGGTGGATCATGAGCGATTGGCTCTCAAATTTTGCGTACCAGTCAGAGATATCTGTGGTTGCCTTTGTTCTGGCGGCTGTCATCGCGTTCATCATGGCAACAGTGACCACCTCAAGCCGCGCCCTTGTTGTGGCGCAAATGAGCCCTGCCGACACGTTGCGCCAGACCTAGTGCACAACGCAGAGAGAACGCTAACCATCACGAAATCACCAGACGCCGTGCCCTCAAGGGCGCGGCGCTGCCAGTAGAAACACAGCAAACAAGGTGTCTGGATCAGTCCAAAACTGCTCGCTTTGCCATCCTGCAGCCTTCGCCATATCAGCAAACTCATCCAGCCCGTATTTATAGCTGTTTTCGGARTGGATGGTTTCGCCTTTACCGAATTCAAACTCACTGTCTCCGACAAACACGTTCTGTGCAGCGCGGCTTACCAAGTGCATTTCCACCCTGCCCTCCCCTTCGTTGTAAAGGGCTCGATGCTCGAACTGAACAAGGTCAAAATTCGCSCCTAGTTCGCGGTTAATACGCCGCAGAAGGTTAAGGTTGAATGCAGCCGTTACACCAGCTGCATCGTCATACGCAGCTTCCAGAATGGCCGGGTCTTTTTTAAGGTCTACGCCAATGACAAAATAATCGGCATCACTGGTTCTCGCGAGTGACCGCAGGAACTCAGCGGCTTCCGATCGGTGCAGGTTACCAATGGTGGACCCAGGGAAAAACAACAGCCGGCTACCACGCTCAGATTTTACAGGYAACTCAAACGGCGCAATAAAGTCAGCGACAACTGGCTCAACATTTAGCGCGGGATACTCGCYGCGCAGTTTCGCTGCCACATCCATCATATAATCTGCGGAAATATCAACAGGCACATACAGCGCAGGCGTATCAAACGCCGAAAGCAGCAGCCGTGTTTTCCTGCTGGCCCCGCTGCCGAGCTCAACCAGTTCAGCATTGTTACCCACTATTCGCGCGATCTCAGGCGTTGCTGCCTCCAATATGCCAAGCTCCGTCCGCGTTGGATAATATTCAGGTAGGTCACAAATCTGGTCAAAAAGATCGGACCCCAAATCGTCATACAAATACTTGCACTCGAGCGTTTTCTGCTTGGCTGACAAGCCGGCGATTACAGACACCCTAAATGCAGYAYYGTCTTTTTCTGAARTCGCATCTTCCGGCGCAGCAATATATTCAACTTTATCAAGCACTAACTATCCTCCGCGAGCCGAAGCCCGGTAAACTGCCACCGCTTTTGAGGGTGCCAAAAATTTCTGTATGTGGGGCGCATATGGCCATCAGGTGTTGCGCACGATCCGCCGCGCAGCACTTGCTGACCGCTCATAAACTTGCCGTTATATTCGCCGACCATGCCACCGAAAGGCTTAAAGCCCCGGTAGGGAGAAAAGCTGCTCGAAGTCCACTCCCATATGTCGCCGTATAGGCCTGCAACACCGCCGTCCGTGCGCGCAAGCACAGGCGCAGGCCGCAWCCTGCCACCAGACGCGAAGTTGCCTTCAGCGGATTGGCCAACTGCGGCCAGTTCAAGCTCAAATTCGGTCGGCARGCGCTTCYCCGCCCATGTGGCGTASGCGTCYGCTTCAAAATAGGAAACGTGACAAACCGGCGCGTCGAGATCAACCGGCTGCATACCGCGCAGCGTCATTGACCACCATCCGTCCGCGCGCTTCTCCCAGTAGAGCGGCGCGAACCAAGCATTCTCTTGGGCAAAAGCCCAGCCATCCGACAACCACAACAGCGGGTTCCGGTAGGCGTCGTCCTCAATAAAACTAATCCATTCCCTATTGGTTACGGGGCTGCGCGCTAGCTTGAAGGGATGTACCAGTTGCTGGTGGCGTGGACCTTCACAGTCAAAATGAAAAGCGCTGGATTGCTCAGCACCAAATTCCAGCAACCCACCAGCAAAGGCTTTGTAACCAGACGCCAGCGTTTTGCCAGTATCATATGCCAATGGCTCTGGGTCCCGAAAACACGGCTTCAACGGGTTTTGCGCAAACAAATGCAAAATGTCAGTCAGTAACAGTTCCTGATGTTGCTGCTCGTGGTTAAGCCCAAGCTCCACGAGCTGGTGCAAATCGCCTGCAACAAGCCCTGAGAGTAGTTTACCCATGTGGATATCAATATGGTCCCTATAGGCTAAAACTTCGCTGAGACTAGGCCGTGTGAGCATACCGCGCCTCGGCCGAGGCTGACGCTCACCAGCAACTTCATAGTAGGAGTTAAACAGAAAATTATAAGCCTCGTCAAATACACGGTAACCAGCAAGAAACGGCTGCAGGATCACGCTTTCAAAAAACCAGGAGACATGGGCCAAGTGCCACTTCACAGGGCTCGCATCTTCCATCGATTGAACGGTGACGTCTGCGTCACTCAGGTTTTCAGCAAGCGCTTCACTGGCGCGCCTGACTTCCCTGTACTGGGCCAATAAGGGTTCGCCGTCTTTTTTCGCTTTATTCTGCCGGTGCGCAGAAATACTCGTCATAGGTAGTCCCCCTCCAAGCAAGCTTTATTAAGCATACTCTATTTTTGCTCTTATTTCCACACGGTTAGCATAAAAAGCTACGTAGCCGTCCAAGTAAGCAACCTCTTCATAGGGTTCTGCGTACCCCCAAACAGCTGGTCCGGATTCTGCTTCCTGGCCAGAAATGCGCCAGTAATTTGCATGCCCCTTGAAGGGACAGTACGTGGTCTTGTCCACCGCCTGCAGATTGCCAAAATTCACATCGTCTTTAGGAAAGTAATAAACCGGCGGCATGTCAGTTTCTGTCAGGAGTATGGCATGATGGCTATCAGCCAACATCTGCCCGCCAGCATAAACCTGCACGCGCCCGCTGAAATCGGCGGTAGTGATTGAATAATCAGGTTTGGCGACAAATCCCGGCGCAGGGTTGCTGGCGGCCTTGTTTATACCTGTCATTTACTGTCCCTCTTAAATCGATAAAACCGGGCCCTCAGTAAGGGGCCTTAAAGTATAGTATCAATAGGAAGTGGGGAGCGGTTCGGCCATGTCAAGCGCACCGGGCCGGTGCATATTTGACGACAGGCTACAAAGGTAAATTAGACTTTATTCACAATTAGTTAAGCGATAGATAATGATCGCTAAAAAAAGGGACGCCGACAGGCATCCCTTTTTCAATGTTTTTACAAAGCGGTCAAGAAGTGTTGCTCCCTGTTCGTTGGTAAAGAATGTATTGTCCGTATGTTGATTTTTTTTGT
>JAESRJ010000269.1 GCA_016764715.1 Kordiimonadaceae bacterium
GGGGTGGGCCTATTTCGGTGGTGTTTGCGGATGGCGCGCGTGTGGTTGAGTTGGATGCGGATGGCGCGCGTGTGGCGATTACCAAGGCTGAGGATGTGGTTAGTTCTTAAGCGTTTTGTAATCAGGCAGGCGATCTTTTAAAAACGAATAGGTTTCGCGGGCTTGGGTGATTTCCTCTGGATTGATATCCAGCATTTTCAGCTGTTCATCATGCTGCGCAAACGTTACCGCCTGTCTGTTTTCATCCATCCATGGATAGCAAAGCCGCGAATTGCCGTAATCGGCCCCTGCCCGGTTCAGGCTTAGGAAAAACACCTGATTTTCCAGTGCGCGCGTAGTAGTGAAATCGTGCCATGTGGCAAAGGATGTATCACGGAAATACGCACCGCAATGCAGGATCATATCCACACCGTGGTCCAGTACAAGGGTGCGGGTCAATTCAGGGATGCGCAAGTCGTAACAGATGATCGGGGCGAATGTCAGGCCGCGTATTTTGAAGGTCAACAGATGGTCGCCGCGCTGGAAATATTCCTTTTCCATCGACGCGCCATATTGTGCCAGATGCAGCTTGTCATAATGCCCAACCAATTCGCCCATTGGGTTCACCACCGCCAAGCATATGTAATGTGCATTTGCACCGCGCCGCGCAAAACTGTAGGCCACGTGGCAGTTGAATTCTTGTGCCACTTGCCGCCAGCATTCAAAGGATGGGCCATCCAGCGGTTCGGCTAAAGTATCGAGATTTTCAAAGGTTTTCCGCGCATAATCAATGCTCGATAATTCAGGCAGAACCACCAGATCGACGGGTGCCGCTTGCAAGGCTGTCTTCACCTTTTGTGAAGACAGTTCAAGATGTGCGTCCCGCTCTGCAATGCTTGTCATTGCGGGAATATTGATCTGGCAGGCCAGCAATTTTAAAGATTGTGTCATCATGCCAAACACTAATCATATTAGATTTTGCGATGCCACTACAATTGTGATCCTTCCCGATGTAAGAATATCAAATCAGAATTGACAAACAGCACTTATTGGCCCTTAGCTTTTCACATGCTTTAAGAAAGTAAACCTATGCCGCACACTGATTTACCTGATTACGCCAAAGCCCATACCGTTGATTTCGATGCGATCCCGATTATAGATATGGCGGCCTGCAACACCCCTGACGGCTTTATCAAATTTTCCGCAGAATTGTTGAAATCAGCCGAAGAGATCGGCTTTTTCTACCTCGCGAGCCACGGCATTGAACAAACAGTTATCGACAAGGCTTTTGCCGCCTCAAAAGCTTTTTTCCAGTTACCAGAGGCAGACAAAGCCACTATCGCGGTCAACCGGCAGCAAAGGGGCTGGATGGCGCAAGGCATGACACGGCTTGAAGGTTCAAAGACGCATGATGCCAAAGAAGTATTCTTTTGGGGTTGGGATGTCACCCAGGATGATCCTGATGTGCAGGCAGGCCTGCCAATGGTCGCACCCAACCTTTGGCCGGAAAAGATTGCCCCAAACCTGCGGCGCGATCTTCTGCCCTATTATTCGCAAGTTGTTGCGTTAAACCGCACTGTGCTTTCGGCATTGGCCGTAAGCTTGGGGCAAAAGGCCGRYTTTTTTGCAAAAACTTACAAGAAACCTTTGGCGCGCGGGCAACTGGTCTATTATCCACCTTCATCCCAACAGGATGAAACCGAACAACGCTTTGGGGCTGCCACCCATTCCGATTTCGGCGTATTAACCATGCTAATGCAAGATATGGTTGGCGGATTACAGGTTCAGAACCTATCAGGCGACTGGATAGAAGCCCCACCGATCAAAGGCACGTTCGTGTGCAATATCGGCGATTTGCTGGAACGCTGGACAAACAACAGACTGGTTTCAACCAAACATCGCGTCTTGAATAAATCAGGGCAGCGTCGCTATTCCATTCCGATATTCTGCGACCCGACAAGCTGCGCGGTAATTGATCCACGCGATTTCGGGGTTTCAGACCAAGACGCATTGTTTGATCCGATAACAGCTGGAGATTATATTCTTGGGAAAAATTTGAAAAATTTTTCCCAATATGCAAAKCNNWSRWMAYTKCNRTWWTWRCMYAAGRSCTGCWKWTRMWRGCAGRCCNTNTGSANAAKYMYYKTATCAKSCWGYCTGCARCATSSCCCAAAGTTCATCTTTCAAAACCATACGTTGCTTGCGCATTGCCTGTTCATTCAGATCATCGGTTGGTTCCACATTGGTTTCCGAGCGGTGAATGACACCATTCACATCGTGATATTCATCAAATAGCCGCGCGAAATGGGCATTTTCGGTTTTCAGTTTGTGGATTGCGGCAGTGTGGTCGGGGAATTCTTCTGCTAATTCGTGCGGGGTGTGTGACATACATATCTCCTGATAGGTTGGGTACTCTTATGTCTATTAAACCGCATATGATCTGGCCTTGACCTAGATCAACAATAGCACCCTTAGTGCCGAAAGGTTTTAATGCCCTGTCCAGTCGAAAAACCTAGCGGCCTTTATCGCCTCTTTTAAATCGTTCAGTTCTTACGGCATACAGCAGTGGGCTTCCATCGCGGCGGTGTTTGCTGTGGCCCTTTTTTCGGTGTTTACCTTCAATTCAAGTCCGGCCCTTGAGCATACGCTGGTCGAACGCTACGCCACAGCTATTGGAGGCCAGCAAGATGTTACCCTGCCTGACGGCAGCTTGATTTCCTTGAATACCGATACGGCGCTGACAGTTGATTTCTCGGGCGAGGATAGGCTTGTCACACTTGAGCGCGGCGAAGCTTTTTTTGATATTGCAAAAGACAAGCGCCGCTATTTCAAGGTCCATGCCGGATCGCAAACTGTGACCGTTCTTGGAACTAAATTTAACATCCAGAAGCGCGGGCAGGAATATACGGTCGCCGTAGTTGAAGGCTTGGTCGCCGTACACCCAAAGGGGCGGCTGCTCGACAGCCCGGTGCAGGAAGCCACCCTTGCCATAGGCAGCAAGCAACATGCAACGCTTGAACTTACCGGGCAATTCCGGTTGAAGGCAGGCAATGTCATTACCTACAAAGACGAAACCCAGCTAGTTTCTGCCTCTAACCTAGCATCCACAAACAAATACAGGGAATGGCAAACCGGCATCGTTACCTTTGATGCAGAAACACTGAGCGTGCTTGTAGCTGAACTAAGCCGCTATACGAACAAGAAGGTACTGATAGTAGACAAAGACCTAGAGACGCTTGAGATAAGTGGTGTTTTCCACTTGCGAAAACTTGATGAAGTAATCCTCGGGCTAGAAGCGGCCTTCCCTCTGCACATACTTAATCAGAAAGATGCTATTCTTATCAGCGGCTCGTAAAGAGGAAAATACGATTTGCCTTTCCTTGCCGGGCTAGCAAAATATTTGATCTTTTATTGGAGGCACCGCGTACTCGCTGCGTAATACGGACAAATAGACATTAATAAATATTTGTTCCGGGGGAGTGAACGATGACCGAGTTGCGTACTGGTATAAACAAGATTTCTAAACGGATCCTGCCAAGAAGAATCATGCAAGGGAGCATGGTCTCGCTGCTTGCGCTCACAGTGTGTGTGCAAGCGGCGCAGGCTTCCCAGGCAGACGGCCGCCTGCACAAGATTGAGATTAAATCACAGCGTACTGATACGGCGCTGCTGGCGCTCGGCGAAAAAGCCAAGATCCAGATTATGTTCTCGCCTGCTGCCGCCAAGCTTACCAAATCTCCCGCTATCAGCGGTAATCTCTCTGTGACTGAGGCGCTGGATACGCTGCTTAAAAAAACCGATCTCGAATATAAAATTGTCTCAGAAAATCTAGTGGTCGTGAAAAAGAAGGGCGAAATTACGGTGCCCAGCAAGGGCCGCAAGCGCAGTAGCAGGCAAGACAGTAGCGCGCCGAAGCCCGCAGCCACGAACAGTAATTCTGACGATAAGGAGCGCCAAATTAGCGGCGCAGCATTTGAAGGGTTGGCTGAAGTTGAAGAAGTTGTCGTAACCGGGTCGCGCATTCGCCGCAGCACGTTCAATTCCCCAACACCAATCAGTGTACTTGATCTGGGCGATATCGACGCATCCGGCGCAGGCGATCTAAGCGAGTTGCTGCTCGAGATCCCGTCCGTCAGCACGGACATTAGCACAAGCGGTTCACAGCTTAGCACGCAGAACGCCGGGCTTAGTTCTGTGAACCTGCGGCACCTTGGTGCCAACCGCACGCTCATCCTTATTGACGGCCGCAGGACCGTTTCTAACAGCGGGAACGCCAACCGGGTTAGCCTCGGCACCATCCCCAAGCAATTTGTGCAGCGGGTTGAAGTAATAACCGGTGGTGCCTCTGCCATTTACGGGTCTGATGCGATCGCAGGCGTCGTGAACATCATCACCAAAAGCGGCTTTGAGGGCGCACAAATTGAAGCGCGCGCGGGCACGTCGTTCGCTGGCGGTGCAGAAGATTTCGAAGTGCACGGCACATACGGCAGCAAATTTGCCGGCGACCGTGGGTCTTTCATCCTAAGCGCCACCTTCGATAAAGAATACGGACTGAAAGCAACTGACCGCAGGCGCGCGCTTATCCAGGCAGACTTCGATTATCAAAACGGCATCAATGAATTTGATACCGTAACCGGCGACGAGCCCGCTAGCGGGCTGACAGAGGCGGACTATGCCGATCTCAGCAATGACATCCCGGGCGGTCGTTTTGAAATTAACGATTTTTTCTACACGGACGCAGGCCTGCAAGAAGGCTTTGTGCTCAATCAAGATGGCTTCGACTTTCGCCGCGACAGCACCCTGAAAATACCGCGCGAGCGCTTTCTGGCCGCCGGGAAACTAGACTATAAATTAAGCGACAATACTGACTTTTTCAGCCAGATTCAGTATGCAAAGATTGATACAGTTTCAACGCGCGTAGCCCGCGGTTTTGATTATAACGACGATTCAATACTCATTGACCCTATAACTGGACTTGGCAGCATTCTAGAGGTTGGGCGTATCCCGCTGAGCAACCCTTTTGTACCGCAAGTAGTTGCAGATGAAAGCTCATCACGCGGMGTCCGTTTTGACCGCCGGTTCGTTGAAGTAGGCCTGCGCACCAATGTGAATGAGCGCGAAACAATCCGTTTCTGGACGGGCCTGCGCGGTGCCACCTCTGGCGGGTGGGACTGGGAGATCTCCTACGGTTACGGCCAGTTCAAACAAAATCAGGAACGCCGAAACGAACTTAATATCGTTAACCTCATTGAAGGACTTAATGCTGAAACCCTGGCAAGCGGCGAAATTCAGTGCGTGTCCGCGGATGCCCGCGCTGCAGGGTGCGTTCCAGTAAATCTATTCGGGGTGGGCTCAATAACAGCCGAAGCAGCAGATTACATCCGTGCCAATGTGGAGCTGGACACAACTGTTAAGCAACACAGTGCGCTCGCCTACATCGCTGGCGATTTGATTGACTTGCCAGCTGGACCCGTTGGTATTGCCCTCGGCATCGAATACCGAAAAGACCAGCAGCGCGTGGTTACTGATGAGTTTAGCAGTTTGGGCGGCGTTACCGCAGCACCGATCCCCTCCTTCAGTGGCTCATACGACGTGGTTGAGGGCTTCATTGAAACCAACATACCGCTGGTCACCAACACACCCGGTTTTCAGGATTTATCGCTAGATGCTTCGTTGMGGGTTGCCAGCTACAGCCAGCCCAACGTTTCAAGTGTTGTTAGCTACCGTCTGGGCCTTAACTGGCGGCCAAATGATGATTTTCGCCTGCGCGGCCAGTTGGCGCGGGCGCAGCGTGCGCCTGACCTAACCGAACTATTTTCGCCCCCACGCGGTGATTTCGATCGGGTTACCGATATTTGCGATAACATCGACGCAGCCTCTACAGGCACGGTCGCAGACAACTGCCGTTCCGAAGTTGGCATCGCCGCCGCAATTTTGGCGGAGGGCGAATTTGAGCAGCAAGGCAGCAGCGTTTTTTCGCCCAATGCAGGCAATTCGGAAATTTCCGAAGAAACCGCTGATACCATTACGCTCGGCGCTGTATTCACGCCTACCGGCATACCCGGTTTCTCGCTTGCCGTGGATTATTACCGCATCAAAGTAAAAGACGTTATCTCGCCCTTTTCAAACGCTGACATTCTTCGGCTTTGTTATGAAGATGAAAACACGTTCGGCAGCGGCAATTTCTTCTGTAACCAGATTACGCGAGATACCGATGAGGGCCAGATCAGCCAGATTGTGCAGCGCGTTTTTAACCTGAACGAGCTTCGCTCAGAAGGCGTTGATGTTTCAGCACGGTTCGCGTTTGAGCTAGAGAATATTGGCGGCGAATTTGATATCCGTGTGCAGTATTCGCGGTTAATCAATTTGGAACGGCGTTTCACCGGCCTRGACGGAAACCTTGAGATCGAACGGCTTGACGGTGAGCTTACAAGCGGATCGCCGCAAAATGAAGCCCGTGCGACTTTTGGCTGGAAGAACAGCGAATGGCGGCTCCGCTGGACAACAAACTACTTCGGTTCTCTTGTAGATAGCCACGAACGACTGGCGAACTTTGCGGATGAACTTGCGGGTAATCCCGACGCAGAAACACCGCTTTTCCTCAACATAGGGGATCGGTTTCGGCATGATTTCTACATCGCCTATACGCCAGATAGCCTAGGCAGTGATGTGCGCCTGTATGCCGGCATTCGCAACGTATTTAACAACGTCGGGCCATTCCTTCCGTCCGGTGACACAGATGCAGGCCGCAGCAGCAACTTTAACCGTTTTTACGATACGGCGGGGCGGTTCGGTTATGTCGGCGTCCGGTTTGATTTCTGACAAAATCGCTTCCTTATGGGGCCGCACACCTCAATGGGAAACTCAAAACCCTTGCCAGTCCKRTWSSCAGRGGWYYTRTTNNNTTTAASSMYTRSMKYMTKSWCMWWRTGAAAATRAGYATTGGTTCAAGWAAGAAGCRCTGCCTTTAGCTGATCGACTTCCCGGCCGCCACMTATAGGCCYGCGCTATTRCTGATAGGCGCAAKCAAAATCGTCTTTACCTTGGCAGCATCCAAGTGTCTGGTTATCGCCAGAAAGGCGAAGACCGGCAACACCYTTGCAGTGAAAAAAAGCTGAATGATACGCCCGCCGATACGCTTTGCTTCGCGCACCGTTACCGTGCCGTCTTCCTACACAGTGCTGACCGAGCCGCGGTTATGCCCTATAACCCAAAAGGCGGCGAGCGGCATGGACGCAAGCAAAATCACGCTAACCGCCGCGGCTAAATTTACGAGTTCAGATGTTTCCATGATAGGCCCCTATCAGGTAGGGAAAAGGCTACTCGCGCAAAGACAAGGTTGCAACCATACATACTTTGCGCGAGCACATAACAAGGCCTGTTTTGCACTAAAAAAACCCCGCTGGCAGCCACCTTACGCCCTTGGCTTGCGCTGTCAATTTAAGAGTGAAAATCAGCGCAACCCTTTGCAATGAAAATGAAAATCCGCCTCGACCCTAGGGCAACAGTGTACAAAATAACCCCCTGCCAATGTTGATAAAAATGTCAATTCAGTGCCAGCTTGTCCGTTAACACACAATCTTCAGATGACAGCTTAGTTTTCTCACCTTAGGGTTCCAAATAAGGGGCTGATACGAATGCGAGCATAAATTTACTATGCATGCGATTCAAAAAGTCAGGGCAACAAGGGCAAAATATGGTCGGGTCAGAGAAACCACAGTGGTCGTCAAGTTTCGCGTTCTTTATGGCCGCGACTGGAACGGCTGTTGGTCTCGGCAACGTGTGGCGGTTTCCGTTTTTGCTGGGCGA
>JAESRJ010000081.1 GCA_016764715.1 Kordiimonadaceae bacterium
AAAGAGGATGAAAAAGAAGCAAAATTTACTTTCGGTGAGCATTCTCCCTTACTTGGTCAATCATTGACTGTTGAAATTGAACCCGAAACAGAATTCATCAATATCTATTATCAAACAACAGACAAAGCTGAAGCATTGGACTGGCTTTCTCCTGATTTTCGGCGGCTTGGGCTGGAGTGCAAAAGATGCTTGCAACTAATGCGGAACCGAGAAGCAAGCTGTGCAGCCTATTAAGTGGTTTTATGTGCATGATGGACTTTCATGTTGTGATTTACCTTGGCCACTGCGGCCTTTAAGAAGGCGTGTCGCCTGACTGGGACGTGCTATCAGACATCCCCATACAAAGTCATCGGGGAATCATGGGGGTTTTGTGTGGAAGAAAAGTACACCTATTATCAAAGGGTTACAGGCATTGATTTTGCGGRCCAAGGGGCGGTGCGCTGAAGCGAGCGGCGTGKTTTGGCTCAAAGCTTAATATGGCTCAGCGATTTGAWTGGCTCTGTGATATGAGCCTTGCGTAATTGGCACCTTGAGACTKCRRTTAGCGGTCAAAGGCMGGTGTCGGACTGCTASGTCGGGGTGGTTGAGCTGCCCGAGCACGCGCCGTCACCCTTGGGTGGCCCTATTGAAAGACACGCGGCCCAGCAGAGAAAGCGCCCCGAARTTGTATACMAGCCCTGGCCCCGATTGAASCYGATTCGTTNARSMAAAAYYGMTATTRATTTGACGATWATGACACSGMAAYCRAAATGGTWRCAGCAAACACCATGAAGGGTTGYRWYYRKGYCTGTRYAWWGGKMTCWWTTSGRGGTTTTACTTGCAATAAAAACGAAAATTAACCATATTTTTTCTWGTTTWTACAATAGGATAACGGTTCTTTAACTATACGGGTGGAATGTAGGGTATTCATGGGTTGTCTAGGTAAGGTAAACGCGCTAGTTACCTCTCTGAATATTCGTTCGTTTTCAGTATGCGGCTGCACCTCCCGTGGTCGCACCAACTCATGGCTGGAGCAGTTTCATGGCACGTAAAAAAATAGCACTTATCGGTGGCGGTCAAATTGGCGGCACCTTGGCGCATCTCGCAGCGCTTAAAGAACTTGGGGACATCGTCCTTTTTGATATCGTTGAAGGCCTGCCCCAGGGTAAGTGCCTTGATCTTGCTCAGTCAGCCGCGGTTGAAGGCTTCAATGCTGAAATGACAGGCGCAAATGATTATGCTGCTATCGCTGATGCTGACGTTGTTATTGTAACCGCTGGTGTTGCGCGCAAGCCCGGCATGAGCCGCGATGATCTGCTCGGCATTAACCTCAAAGTTATGAAGTCAGTGGGCGAAGGCATTGCAGCGAACGCGCCRGAYGCHTTTGTWATTTGTATCACCAACCCGCTHGATGCGATGGTTTGGGCCCTGCAGAAATTCTCAGGCCTGCCNANGCACAMRNNGTTTGCGGCATGGCTGGYATWTTGGATAGYTCACGCTTCCGCCATTTCCTTGCTGACGAATTTGAAGTGTCCATCGAAGATGTAACGGCGTTCGTTCTTGGCGGCCACGGCGATACAATGGTGCCGCTAACACGCTATTCCACAGTGGCTGGTATCCCKATCCCTGACATGATCAAAATGGGTTGGTCTACACAAGAGAAAATCGACSAGATCGTTCAGCGYACRCGTGACGGCGGTGCTGAGATCGTTGGTCTGCTGAAAACTGGTTCTGCTTTTTACGCGCCTGCAACAAGCGCGATTGAAATGGCGGAAAGCTACCTTAAAGATAAGAAGCGTTTGCTGCCATGTGCTGCGCATCTTAGCGGCCAGTACGGCCTTAACGACATGTATGTTGGTGTKCCGACMGTGATCGGCGCAGGCGGYATTGAGAAGATTGTAGAGATTGAATTGCAAGGCGAWGAGCAAACYGGTTTCGACCATTCGGTTGARGCGGTTAAARGKTTGATGGCAGCWTGTACSGMSATTGATGGKTCGCTTGCASAGTAATTGGTGAAACTTAACTAAGGCACTCCTTAGGAGCTGGATGAAATATGAATATCCATGAATATCAGGCGAAAAGCCTGTTGAAAGAATACGGCGCACCTGTCCTTGGTGGCGGTGTTGCCTATACTGCAGCGGAAGCTGTGGACGAAGCAAAGAAACTTGGCGGTCCAGTTTGGGTTGTTAAAGCACAGATCCACGCCGGTGGCCGCGGTAAAGCGGGCGGCGTTAAAGTGGTGAAGTCGCTTGACGACGTTGAAGCTGTTGCCAAGGAGCTGATCGGCAAGACCTTGGTAACTCACCAGACTGGCCCTGAGGGCAAAGAGGTCAAACGGGTTTATATTGAAGACGGCTGCATGATCAAAAGCGAGTTTTACCTCGCGTTGCTGCTCGACCGGGCATCCGGAAAAATTACTATCATGGCGTCTACAGAAGGCGGTATGGATATTGAAGAAGTTGCGGAAAACAGACCTGAGAAGATCTTCAACGTAACCATCGACCCAGCGACAGGCCTTCAGGGGCACCACTGCCGGGCCGTGGCCTTTGGTCTTGGGCTTGAAGGTTCTGCAGCGAAAGAATGTCAGAAAGTTGTTGCTTCTCTTTAYGATGCCTACACTGATAAAGACGCTGCCATGCTGGAGATCAACCCGCTTGTGCTAACCGAAGACAATAAAATGGTTGTTCTCGATGCCAAAATGTCTTTCGACGGTAATGCGCTGTTCCGCCATCCGAACGTGCGGGAGCTGCGTGACGAAAGCGAAGAAGATCCTAAAGAGATTGAAGCTGCCAAATATGAGCTGAGTTATATCAGCCTTGACGGTTCAATCGGCTGCATGGTGAACGGTGCTGGTCTTGCGATGGCAACGATGGATATCATCCAGCTTAAAGGCGGCTCRCCGGCTAACTTCCTAGACGTTGGTGGTGGAGCAACCAAAGAACGCGTGACCGAAGCGTTCAAAATCATTCTTTCTGATGATAATGTTGAAGGTATTCTAGTGAATATTTTCGGCGGCATTATGCGCTGCGACGTAATTGCAGAAGGCGTTGTGGCTGCGGCTCGTGAAGTGGCGCTTTCTGTGCCGCTTGTCGTACGCCTGGAAGGTACGAATGTTGAGCTCGGCAAACAGATTATGGCTGACAGCGGTCTGCCAATTATCTCTGCTAGCGATTTAAACGACGCGGCTGAGAAGATCGTTAAAGCCGTGAAGGAGGCAGCGTAATGTCTGTACTTGTTGGAAAAGATACGAAACTTATTTGTCAGGGCTTCACTGGCGCACAGGGAACTTTCCATTCTGAGCAAGCCATCGCATAYGGCACAAATATGGTTGGCGGTGTAACGCCAGGCAAAGGTGGYCAGACACATCTTGATCTGCCGGTRTATAATACCGTTGGCGAAGCGCGCGAYAGAACAGGCGCAAATGCTTCTGTAATTTACGTGCCGCCTCCGTTTGCTGCGGATAGTATTCTGGAAGCCATTGACTGCGGCATTGAGCTTGTTATTTGCATCACYGAAGGTATTCCAGTTTTGGATATGGTCCGTGTAAAGCAGGCGCTYAAAAACTCCGGCACGCGTCTTGTGGGCCCGAACTGTCCGGGTGTTATCACGCCTGGGGAATGCAAGATCGGTATTATGCCGGGTCACATTCATAGGCCGGGTAATGTAGGCATCGTATCGCGCTCTGGTACGCTTACTTACGAAGCTGTGGCGCAGACAACGGCTGCAGGCCTTGGTCAGAGCACGTGCATCGGTATTGGCGGTGATCCGGTGAACGGCACCAACTTTATCGATTGCTTGGAACTGTTCCTGGCTGACGATGCGACAGAAAGCATCATCATGATCGGCGAAATTGGCGGTTCTGCGGAAGAAGAAGCCGCCGAATTTATCAAAAGCAGCAAAATCAAGAAGCCAATCGCCGGTTTTATTGCGGGCCTTACRGCTCCTCCWGGCCGKACTATGGGSCACGCTGGGGCGATTGTCTCTGGCGGCMAAGGTGGCGCTGAAGACAAAATCGAAGCAATGCGCTCTGCRGGYATCATTGTATCCGACAGCCCDGCGGGCCTYGGTACAACGCTCCTGRARGCMATTGGCTAACCRASTAAMCGACTAACAGAGGGGCGCGGCACGGAGCCGCGCCATTTGCTTATGGGTGCAGATCTCGACCAAATCGCTGCTCTAGAGGGCGTAAGCCCTCAATTTGTAGAATCKCTCTAYGCGCAATTTAGCGCAGACCCAACCTCTGTTGATCAGGGCTGGCAGGATTATTTYGCAGGCATGGAAACKGCCATTACTGCATCWGGCCCAAGTTGGGCGCGGGCCGACTGGCCGCCGCGKCCARATGAYGATCTAACGACGGGCCTCGACGGCTCYGATATGTTCATCGAAGGCAARSCCAAAGCCCCWGCGGCTGGCGGTGTTTCTGCTGATGAAGTGCGGGCTGCGACAATCGATAGTATCCGCGCATTGATGATGGTTCGTACGTACAGAGTACGTGGCCACTTGGTGGCGAACCTTGACCCGCTCGGBCTTGAAGARCGSCCRATGCAYACRGAACTTGAYCCYATCAGTTACGGCTTTGGCCCKGAWGAYATGGACCGKTCGATWTTCATGGACGGTGTATTGGGTCTGGAGACATCAACRGTACGGGAAATACTGGTTATTTTAAAGCGCACATACTGYGCGAATATSGGYGTTGAATTTATGCATATCAAYGATCCGGCGGAGAARKCCTGGATCCAGCGTAAAATCGAAGGCCGAGATAAAGAAATTCAATTTACTGACAAGGGTAAGATAGCGATCCTGAACAAGCTTATTGAAGCCGTTCAGTTTGAACGCTTCCTTGGCAAGAAATTCACCGGCACCAAGCGCTTTGGCCTTGATGGTAGCGAGAGCATGGTGCCGGCGCTTGAGAGCATTCTTAAAACCGGGGGCATGCGCGGCCTTAAGGAAGTGGTGATAGGCATGCCGCACCGCGGGCGCTTGAACGTGCTGGCGAATGTGATGCAGAAGCCGTACCGCGCGATCTKTGACGAATTTGGCGGTGGTTCTGCCAAGCCTGACGACGTGCAGGGCTCAGGCGATGTGAAGTACCATTTGGGTACCAATGCAGACCGCGAATTTGACGGCAAAAAAGTGCACCTTTCCCTGAACGCGAACCCCTCTCACCTAGAAGCCGTTAATCCGGTGGTGATAGGCAAGGTGCGCGCCAAGCAGGAAATGAAGGGCGATAAAGAGCATAATGATACTCTGGCGCTTTTGCTGCACGGCGACGCGGCTTTTGCTGGACAAGGGGTGATTGCAGAGTGTTTTGGTATGTCTGGTCTGCGCGGTTATAACACTGGCGGCACAATCCACTTCATTGTGAATAATCAGATTGGCTTTACCACCAGCCCGCAGTTTGCTCGGTCAAGCCCGTATCCATCTGACGTTGCGAAAATGGTGCAGGCCCCGATTTTCCATGTGAACGGTGATGATCCTGAAGCCACTGTCTACGCAACCAAGCTTGCAACTGAATTTCGTATGGAGTTCAAGCGCGATGTGGTGATTGATATGTTCTGTTATCGCCGCTTTGGCCATAACGAAAGCGATGAGCCTGCCTTCACCCAGCCTCTTATGTACGCTGCGATCAAAACGCACCAAAGTGTGTTGAAATTATATTCCGATAAGCTGGTTGCTGAAGGAGTTATTACCGCTGAACAGTTTGCGAGTATGGAATCTGAATTTATCAGCTATCTCGAAGACGAATTCGATGCATCTAAAGACTATAGCGTCAATAAAGCGGATTGGTTTGAGGGTAAATGGCAGGGCCTTGGCTTAGCTGACAAAGACCACGAAAAACGCCGCGCTGAAACGGGCGTTGCCGAGATTATGCTGCGCGAGATTGGCGAAACAATCACCACGGCGCCAGAGAAATTCAATATTCACCGCACGCTGAAGCGTGTRCTCGATAACAAGCACCAGATGTTTGAACAAGGCGAGGGCTTTGACTGGTCAACGGCTGAGGCAATGGCTTTTGGCTCGCTGCTGCGGGAAGGCTTCAAAGTACGCCTTTCGGGGCAGGATTGTGGGCGCGGCACGTTCAGCCAGCGTCACGCTGTGTTTGTTGATCAGAAAACCGAAGCGCGCTATGTGCCGCTGAAGCATATTAATGAAAACACTCACTTCGAAGTATTAGATAGTCACCTTTCCGAGTTTGGGGTGATGGGTTTTGAATATGGGTATTCTACGGCGGAACCCAATAGCTTAACCCTTTGGGAAGGCCAGTTCGGTGACTTCGCCAACGGCGCCCAGATTATWATTGATCAGTTTATCTGTTCCGCTGAAGCCAAATGGCTGCGGATGTCTGGGCTGGTGCTGTTGTTGCCGCACGGCTACGAAGGCCAGGGGCCTGAGCACTCATCCGCGCGTCTTGAGCGTTTCTTGCAGCTTTCTGCTGAAGATAATTGGCAGATCGTAAACTGCACCACCCCGTCCAATTATTTCCATGTTCTCAGGCGTCAAATGCACCGCGATTTCCGCAAACCTTTGGTGATTATGACTCCAAAATCTTTGCTGCGGCATAAAAAGTGCGTTTCGAGCCTAGTAGAGTTTGGCCCAGGGTCACAGTTCCACCGCGTGCTTTGGGACAATGCTGAAAGTGAAGCGGGCGGTTCAATCAAGCTAAAAGCTGACGACAAAATTAAACGYGTCGTTCTGTGTTCCGGCAAGGTCTATTTCGACCTGATGGAAGAGCGCGATAAACGCGAACAGGATGATACTTATTTGCTTCGTGTTGAGCAGTTATATCCCTTCCCTGAACACGCCCTTTCGAAAGAACTGGGCCGGTTCAAGAATGTTGAACATGTTGTCTGGTGYCAGGAAGARCCTAAAAACATGGGCTCTTGGGCCTATATTAAYGAGCCGCTWGAGAGCGTGCTNTTWGAWMYTMNAATTACCAGTGCMGCGGGCCRWATACGCMGGCCGCGCAGCAAGCGCCGCAACGGCAACGGGMCAAGCATCMGYGCATGCAGCCCAGCAAWCAGCGCTTGTTGAWCAAGCACTTACAGATTAATTGACAGGGTAGGAGCACACCCAATGGCAATCGAAGAAATAGTAATCCCGGCAATGGGAGAATCGGTCACTGAAGGTACGATCGGCACGTGGCTGAAGGCAGTTGGTGAAGCGGTGGCAATGGATGAACCCATTGTTGAAGTGGAAACAGATAAAGTTGCAGTCGAAATACCTAGCCCTGTGGCTGGCGTGTTGATCGAGCAAATGGTTGCCGAAGGCGATACCGTTGAAATTGGCGCTTTGATTGCCAAGATCGATACCGAAGGCGCKGCGACAGTTGCACCGAAACCGGCCGCTTCAGCAGCGGCTGCGCCTGCACCTGCAGCAGCACCTGCAGCGGCCCCTCAGGCCACACCTGCTCCCGCTGCTGCTCCTCAATCTCTGATGCCAATGTCACCAGCGGTGCGCCGGATTGTTGAAGATTATAATATCGATCCACTATCGGTGGATGGCACAGGCAAAGATGGTCGCTTAACCAAAGCTGACGTGATGGCCGCGATTGAGAACGGGAAAGCCCGCACGCTAACGGCGCCAGCCGCAGCTGCAGCGGCGGCACCCGCAGGCCCGCGCGAAGAGCGTGTGAAAATGACCCGCCTGCGCAAAACCTTGGCTGCGCGCCTGAAAGATGCCCAGAATACCGCGGCGATGCTGACGACTTATAATGAAGTTGATATGTCAGCAGTTATGGCAGCGCGGACAAAATACAAAGACTTGTTC
>JAESRJ010000270.1 GCA_016764715.1 Kordiimonadaceae bacterium
CAGCGCCGCCGTAATTATCAACGATGATCTTACGGCCCGTAAGGCCACAATCACCGTCAGGCCCGCCGATAACAAAGTTGCCCGTTGGGTTTACATAAAACTCTTCTTCTGGGCACATCCAGCCTTCAGGCAGAATGCCTTCCACATGGCCGCGCACCAGCTCGCGCAGCTCCGCTTGGGTTACGCTCTCTTTATGCTGCGTCGACACAACAATACTAGCCGCACCCACTGGCTTGCCGTCCACGTAACGGAGCGTGACTTGGCTTTTACTATCGGGCTCGAGAGCAGAAGCAGGATCGTCATGCCGTGCTTTGGCCAGAACTTTGAGAATGCGGTGTGACAAATCAATCGGCGCAGGCATCAAGCTTTCAGTTTCATCGCACGCGTAGCCAAACATAATGCCCTGATCGCCAGCGCCTTCGTCCTTATTGCCACTGGCATCGACGCCGACGGCAATATCGGCAGACTGTTCGTGCAGATAGTTCTCAAAAGAAGCGTGCTTCCAGTGGAAGCCCTCCTGCTCGTACCCAATTTCCTTAACCGCATCGCGCACAACTTTTTCAACGTCGTCCCGTGTAATGCTGTCAGGGCCGCGCACTTCACCAGCCACTATAATGCGGTTGGTTGTCACCATTGTTTCTGCAGCAACTCGGGCTTCAGGGTCGGCGCCGAGATACAGATCTACGATACCGTCTGATATTCTGTCGGCTACCTTATCCGGATGCCCTTCAGATACAGACTCACTGGTAAAAAGATAATCACTCATACTGGCTTTCCCTGGATTTTCTGCTGCAATATTTCTATCAATGGCGTTCATTGGAACTCCTAGTACCTGTAATGTTCTGGCTTGAAAGGGCCCTCGACTTCAAGACCAAGATAGTCAGCTTGTTCATCGCTTAGTTTGGTTAGTTTTACACCAAGTTTTGCAAGGTGAAGCCGGGCAACTTTCTCATCCAGATGCTTCGGCAATACATAGACATCGCGCTTATAAGCGGCAGTATTTGTCCAAAGCTCAAGTTGCGCCAAAACCTGATTGGTGAAGGACGCTGACATAACAAAACTTGGGTGGCCGGTAGCACAGCCAAGGTTCACAAGGCGACCTTTCGCCAGCACGATCAAACGTTTGCCGTCAGGGAACACAACCTCATCCACTTGCGGCTTCACTTCTTCCCACTTTAAATTCTCAAGGGCAGCGATTTGAATTTCGCTGTCAAAATGGCCAATATTACAGACAATGGCGCGATCTTTCATGGCGCGCATATGATCAAGCGTAATCACATCTTTGTTGCCCGTAGCCGTTACAAACACATCACCGAGCGCTGCGGCTTCGTCCATTGTGATTACTTCGTAGCCTTGCATCGCTGCTTGAAGTGCGCAAATCGGGTCAATCTCAGTAACCAAAACACGTGCGCCCTGACTGCGAAGCGATTCGGCGGARCCTTTGCCCACATCGCCGTACCCACAMACWACGGCAAYTTTGCCAGCAAGCATTACATCCGTTGCYCGCTTAATACCGTCAACCAGGCTTTCGCGAACACCGTATAGGTTATCAAACTTCGATTTAGTAACGCTATCATTCACATTGATGGCAGGCACCAAGAGGCGGTCTTCTTTCGCCATCTCGTACAAGCGCATTACGCCAGTRGTGGTTTCTTCAGAAACGCCGCGCACATCATCCATCARTTCTGGATAGTCATCATGCATCATGATCGTCAGATCGCCGCCGTCATCAAGGATCAGGTTAGGCGTCCAGCCGTCMGGSCCTTTRATRGTTTGGTGAATACACCATKCWGCTTCTTCTTCAGTTTCGCCTTTCCAAGCAAAAATCGGAATGCCTGAAGCCGCCATTGCAGCCGCAGCGTGATCCTGCGTTGAGAAAATGTTGCAGCTCGACCAACGCACYGTTGCGCCGAGAGCCGTCAATGTTTCGATCAACACCGCTGTTTGAATTGTCATATGCAGGCAGCCCGCAATGCGCGCGCCCTTAAGGGGCTGGCTYTCGCCGTATTCTGCCCGCAGCGCCATCAGGCCTGGCATTTCAGTTTCWGCGATATTGATTTCTTTGCGGCCCCAGTCAGCGCCAGAGATATCAGCAATTTTATAATCGGTCATGGAAGCTCCTGCTTACGCGTAAATAATTCTTAGTGTGTTTATACCAGCGCTCGCCGCAAAGATAAAGAATTCTTTATATAATATTATACTGATATTCARRCCATACAGATCACGYCCTACYGCAYAAGCRATAYAACACTCTGGAATATATATMTTTTTWATGAATTCGYACTAGGAYCAGCGACGCAAAGGACGGAGCCTCACGCYTCAAGGAAAACTGAATTTAAYWCTAATACAAGGACGTGACGSTGCTATTSGCCTTCGCCAAACYTATCKCTGACCATTGCACAAAGATAATCAAGGGCTGCTTCCGCATCGTCGCCAATTGCAGAGATTTCGATGGTTTCACCCGTGGATGCACCCAGCATCATCAAACCCATGATCGACGTCCCAGTAACTTCAGTGCCGTCTTTAGTCACATGCACGGAAGCTTTAAAGCTGCCCGCTTCTTTCGCAAATTTAGCCGAGGCCCTGGCGTGCAAACCCCTTCGATTACATATCGTAACCGTACGTTCGATTTTTTCAGAAGTTGTCGTCACCGCTTACCCACCGAGGACTTGGCTTGCCACATTGATGTATTTAAGCCCTGCTTCCTTAGCTGCATCCACTGCTTCTTTTAGCGATGAACCCCGGCGTACACTGGCGAGCTTGATCAGCATCGGCAAATTAATGCCCGCGATCACTTCGGTTTTGTCTTTCTTCAGGAGCGAGATGGCAAGGTTTGAAGGCGTACCGCCAAACATATCAGTCAGCAAGACAACACCGCCGCCGCTATCGACATCTTTCACGGCGTCCATAATATCCTGACGKCGYTGTTCCATATCATCATCCGGACCAATGCATATCGCCCGCATTTGTTCCTGYGCCCCCACRACATGTTCCGTCGCGGARACAAACTCATCCGCAAGTCGACCATGTGTTACCAGAACCATTCCAATCATCAAGTCTTCCTCAGTTACTCTCGCGCCCACTCTAGCGTCGGGCCAAATATCCTTGCCCTACTATATACTATTCACCTGTCTAACGTTCCCGGTCAAGATCCCGGTGATATAAGTTAACAGTCATGTCTTCAATTGCACCCATTCCGGCCAAGGCTTCGGTGACAGCAACAGACCGGTGCCTGCCGCCGGTGCAGCCACAAGCAATGGTAACATACGCTTTGCCTTCATCGCGATACCGCGGCAGTAAAAAGCTGATCATGTCTTCAAGTTTAGCGAGAAATTTATCAAATCCTTCATCGGCCCGCACATAGTTCGCAACGCCTTTATCCCTGCCCGTAAGGGGCTGTAGCTCGTCTACATAATGTGGGTTGCGTAGAAACCTTACGTCAAACACCAAGTCGGCATCACGCGGCACACCGTGCGCGAAACCAAAAGACATATAAGTCACGACAAGCTGCGGTCCTTTATCGCCCGCAAACCGCCTTCTCAATATGCTTCGCGTTTCAATACTGGTGCGCGCGCTGGTATCTAGGATGCCGTCTATATTCTCGCGCACTGCGACCATCATTTGCCGCTCTTGCGTGATCGCTAGCCGCAGCAATTGGCCTTCACCCAAGGGATGAGGGCGCCGGGTCTCAGAAAAACGTTTCATCAACACGTCATCCGAGGCGTCCATAAAAAGCACATGCAGTTGAATTTCAGGCCGGCTTCGCACCTGCTGCATTACTTGAGCAAAATGTTCAGGGGAGAAATGCATTGTCCGGGAATCGATCCCTACAGCAATCGGTGCCGGGTCATCTTTACACGCGGCCTGATCCAATAGCGCACCGAGCATTGCCAACGGCAAATTGTCCACCGCCTGATAGCCGATATCTTCAAATGAATGCAGCGCCGCTGATTTACCTGCGCCCGACAAGCCTGTGACAATCACAAGCTGATATTTTTTTACAGGCGCCGATCTGTCTGCAACATTTTTCGCCTTTACGGCGTTATCCCCTTGATTCTCTGTCACTTGGTCCCTCTCCACCGATGCGCTCAACGCCCCCTACAGCCAACTCTATTTTAATTGGWGTGGAAACTTCAAACGCATTTAATCGAATAAGCGGAATTTTCCGGCCAGCTATGCCTTTATACAACACTTTCGGCAGCCTAGGCACGTCGGCGGACGGCACCAATTCCACCACTAGRGCGATAGTCGTGCCTCCACTAACCGGCACAGATGTAATGCCCAACCCACGTACTTCAATATACCCGCGCAGGGATTTAGGCGCTGTCGCCAGAACCTTATCCGCTATAGCATAGAGCTCAACTCGGTCATCCGCGATTAGAACAGCACCTCGATCCATAAGCCGCAGAGCAACATCAGATTTACCTGCGCCTGACGGGCCGAGAAGGAGGACACCCTTCCCCGCTATATCAAGCACTGTACCGTGTATCTGTTTCATTGCAGCTTTCATATTCTATTTAGACCGGGATATATCCAGTGCCATCAGCGGCAACCGCACGATAAAGCGCGCGCCCAAGGTCTCGCCCACATCGTTCTTTCGGTTTTCAACCATTAACCGGCCGCCGTGTGCTTCGATCACTTGTTTACAAATGGAAAGGCCTAGGCCTGAATGGCAACCAAACTGCTCTTCTTCTGGGCGTTCAGAATAGAAGCGTTTAAAGATTTTGTCTTCCGCCCCGTCTGGTACGCCGGGCCCTTCGTCCTCTACCGTGCAAACGATAAAGCGCTGTTTGAGGCCAATTTCTATCCATACWGTGCCCCCTTCAGGGCTAAAGCTAAGCGCATTGTCAATCAGGTTACGCCACACTTGCCCTAACCGCGGCTCAATACCGTGCACCAGATAAATGCCGGCTTCCTGATCGGGAAAACTGAGTGTATGGCCCTCCGCATTGCGGGTCGTGCGGTAGGAGTTCGCCAGCACATTCAGCATAATAGCAAGATCAACCGCGCCTGATTTACCGCGGGTTAGCTCCACGTCCAATCTAGACAAGTCTGAAATATCGCTTATCAAGCGGTCAATACGCCTCACATCATCATGTAACACAGCCATCAATTTGGCCTGCGCTTCAGGGCTTTTGGCAATTTCCATCGTCTCAAGGGCACTGCGCATAGATGTTAGAGGGTTTTTAATTTCGTGGGCGACGTCAGCCGCGAATCGTTCCACCGCATCAATCTGCTTGTAGAGCGCGCCAGTCATATCTGAAAGCGAACGCGACAAATCCCCAATTTCGTCCAACCGATTGGCAAATTCAGGAATGCGTTCGTCCCGGCCAACCCCGCGCCTAACGCGTTCAGCAGCCCGCGCCAAGATGCGAATAGGCCGTACCAGCGTGCGGCCGAGGAAAAAAGACAGTAAAATCGTCGCCAAAAACGCTCCTACAAATACTTTCACCGTAAGTATTTGTTCTGCGCGAACGATCAAATCAATGTCGCCTGTTTGCGCGGTCAACAGAAACGCGCCCAGCACCCGGTGGTACCGCTGAATAGGCACCGAGACATTGATCACCAGCTTGCCGTCCGCCCGCTTTCTAAGCTGGACAGAGGCGATGCCTTTAAGTGCTGTTTGTACTTCAATGAAATCGCTGGCGGCCATCCCAGGCCTATCGATACTGGGCGGCGCGTCGATTTCCTGCGTGAAGTTATCAAGTACGCGGTGCAGGGTTTCTTCTACGTTTTCCGCGAAAGACGGCTTATAATTAATATGGGGCAGCGGCTCTTCGATTAGTTTTTTATCGCCAGCTAAAAACCGGCTGTCAGCTGTCATTGTCCCGGTTACGGCAAAAAGGCGTGCCCGGTTGTTTGTGGGCCCCACAAGCCGCGTTAAGATTACCCGAGCGTCGGCAATATCAACATCAGTGGCGTCTTCCTTGCCGTCAGCTGCAGATTCTGCCAGCGCACCAGAGATAATCGCCGCTTGAACCTGTAGGCTGGAAATCCGGGCATCTATCAGCTTTTGCCTGAACTGGTTAAGATACAGCACRCTGCCTACAAGGATAACCAGCGCAAAGGCATTCACTGCCATAATACGGAACATCAACGGCGAAAACCCGCGCGTATAGTGGCGCGGGCTTACATGTCTCTGATGATCAAGCGATGTATTCAAACCAAGGGACGACGCAGCCTCCTAAAACAGATTTAGCTATCCTTATAGCGGTAGCCTACGCCGTAAAGCGTTTCAATGGATGCAAAATCTTCTGCKGCCACACGRAATTTCCGGCGCARGCGTTTGATRTGGCTATCRATYGTGCGGTCATCYACATACACATCGTCKGAATATGCGGCGTCCATCAACTGATCRCGGCTTTTCACATGGCCWGGRTGTTCCGCYAGCGTYTGCAGRATWAGAAAYTCGGTAACTGTCAAAACAACATCRTTACCTTTCCACGTCACACTGTGRCGAAGCGAATCGAGTACCAGGTCCCCGCGCACGAGAATGGTCTCTTCCTCTTCTTCATTAGGTTCCACTTTGCGGTTCCGCATTTCGGTGCGGCGCAACAAGGCACGGATTCGTTCCAGCAGCAGACGCTGAGAAAAAGGCTTCCCTATATAGTCGTCTGCGCCCATACGGAGGCCAAGAACTTGGTCAATCTCCTCGTCTTTCGACGTCAGAAAAATCACCGGCATATCAGACACTTCGCGGAGGCGGCGGAGCAGTTCCATTCCGTCCATGCGCGGCATTTTTACATCCAGAACCGCCAGATCAGCTGGCTTTTTAGAAAGCGCATCCCATGCGCGTTGGCCGTCTGGGTAGGTGCGCACCTGATAGCCTTCAGCTTCCAGCGCCATTGTAACTGACGTTAGGATATTGCGGTCATCGTCCACGAGTGCAATCGATGCTGTCATAATGTTCTCTTCCCTATGCAGGTCCGGTTGTTGGTCCGGTTTCCAGTACCTTAAACCAGAAACACCCTCCGAGTTAAGAACCATTTGCGACAAAATCGTGACCGACTTAAGGCAGCGTTGCGGCAGGAATGCTCAGCAGCGGAAACTAATGCAAAAACAATCTTAGAATCCGCTTGATTAACATTGCCATTTCCGCGAGTTTACCGGCACTTCGGCAAAGATCGAAGACGAGCAAAATGATCGAGACTAATTTTCAAGAGGGAGTCTCGGCACCTTTGTTGTACCGGCTGATGTAGCACAGCCATACTAAGCTATTGGAAGGAAAGACGTTGGAAGTCTTTGGCGCCTGTTCGAACAGGGTCAGTCTTGATGCTCAGGGCATTACTGACACTGGTAATCAATATTGGAATCTGGGCACAGCCCAACTTTATGAAGAAGCGATTCGCCGGGGAGAAGGCAAAATTGCCGAAGGCGGCGCGCTTGTCGTAGCAACTGGAGACCGCACCGGTCGTTCCGCAAACGACAAATTCACTGTGCGCGACGAAGGCACAGAAAATACAGTCGATTGGGGCAAAGTTAATCGCCCAATGACACCAGAAAATTTTGACCGCATCCACCAAGCGTTCCTTGCTCATATGAAGGGTAACGATGTTTTCAAAGTGGCTGTTCGCACTTTGGAGGCTATGGTGGATAAAGTTCTCTTAGAGAATGGCCTGGAGCAGGGGCAGATCGATTGGTTTGTACCCCATCAAGCTAACATTAGGATAATCGAAGCAACTGCAAAGC
>JAESRJ010000082.1 GCA_016764715.1 Kordiimonadaceae bacterium
GAACTGAACGCACTTCTATCACAACCCGAAACCATGAGCGACCAAAATGTTTTTCGCAGTCTTAGTATTGAACTGTCTGAGATCAGCCCGATTATCGAGAATTTTCAAGAATATCGCATCTTAGAAGGCGATGCCGAAGCAGCKYRRMTGRYGMKCRAYNGASSRCGAWAAMRMNNAATKCRNAAGAYSKKTYWCSAMGAANNATKAANGANAYKAAMGYNTCGTCMWGAWNCCWNNCTAAGCGATCTGCAAAAGCTGTGATTATGCCTAGCAGTGACTAGAATTATATCATGTAGCTCTCAGATTCTTGACCTTTTTTGTCCTTCACTTTAAAAGACGGGAAAATGACATTAACGCGGGTACCGACGTTTGGTTCACTATCTATTGTCAACGTCGCGTTCAGCTTTTCAGTAAAAGCGCTGACGAGTGGCAAGCCAAGCCCAGACCCTTCATGTTTTCGACTAAGACTCGAATCGACTTGACCGAAAGGCCTGCGCGCCACTTTAATTTCTTCTGCAGTCATCCCCACGCCGGTATCTTCTACGGTAAGGCTCAGGCCGGCGTTAGCTGTACGTTTAAGCGACAGTTTTACAGTGCCGCCAGCATTGGTGAATTTCACCGCATTGGTCAACAGATTTAGGCCGATTTGTTTTATCAATCGCTCGTCAGCCTCCAGTAATACATCTTCATCCATGTCATGCAGTAACGTAACGCTGGATTCGAAGGCTCGCTGCTGCACAAGCGTAAGGCACATTTCCAAACAGATAATGGGGTCAATCCACGTGAGATGTGCTTCGAGGCGCCCTGCCTCTACTTTCGACAAATCAAGAATGTCATTAATGATGGAAAGCAAATGGGTGCCGCTTTCGTGAATATCATCGGCATATTCAACATACCGCCGGATCGCAATGGGCCCGATCATCTCATCGCGAATAATTTCAGCGAATCCCAATATTGCATTCAGCGGCGTGCGCAACTCGTGGCTCATATTAGCCAAAAATTCAGATTTTGCCCTATTAGCAAGTTCCGCAGTTTCCTTGCTGCGCTGCAGTTCCTGCGATTGCAGAAGGTCATCGGTTATATCACGCCCGATAAGGAGCAATAATTCGTCAGTATCGTGACCAATTTTTTGAGCAAACAGCTGGAAATGCCGAACCATATTACCGCGGGTTCTAACAGTTGCGGGCACGTTAGTCATCGTCGACGTCATTTTCAGTTCTTCGACGAAACGGTTGAGAAAAGTATTATCAGCCCAGATCCCTAAGCCATCGGCTCTACTGCCTATGATTTCACTACGACGACGACCAAACACGTTGAGAAAGGCAGGATTAACATCAAGGACAAGGCCCGTTTGCAAGTTAGAAAGCATCATTACTTCAGGAGTAAGGTGAAAAATATTGGAAAACAACTGCTCAGAGCGGCCTTGCGCACGGGCGGCCTCTTTTTGGGCTGAAATATCGGTTAAATTCGCAACAACCGCAGGCTTACCCATCCAGGAAATAGTCGCTGCCCGGCAAGACACCCAGCACAAACTCCCGTCCTCGCGGACGATACGAAAGTCATATTGATCCGCAGCGTCTTCTCCGGCTATGCGTTTCCGGTAGTGGCTGTCGACAATCTCTTTGTCGTCTTGGTGGATCCAATCCAGAACAGAACTGCCGGTAAGTTCACCCAATTTGTCTTCAACGCCAAACATCCTCTGCGCTGCCGTGTTAATGTAAACGATTTCGCGGCCACAGCGCACAATAACGCCTTCGGCGATCGCCTCAAGCAAGGCGACGCGCGACATTAAAGCACCTTTAGGTACCGAATTCATTTCCTGATTTTGGTTTTTATTACGCTTACTCACACTAACCCCTATAGAGCCATTTTCTTATTAAATCATGAAGTTAGTTAACAAATTCCCAATTTTTATTGCTCGTAAATCGTGGCTGGCTATGGATGTCCTGAAATAGGCTGTTTCAAGCGTCAAAGTTGTTCGGTAGCCAGAGGGCCCCGTGCACGAAAAACGTAGATCAACTCGTGCAAGGCCTTTAACAGCCATGCGTACCAAACTATAGATCACACATCTGCTGAGGTCGGAGCCAAGTGGCAGAAATCAGCGAAAAACGAAGAAAAATAGCCCAAAGTTGGTAATTTGTTACAAGTGTCACCATATGAAATTTACAGTGACAAATAAGCAAAACTGTTATATCACTATAGATAACTAAAAAAGCGACATAAGTCGCGTAACGACAAGTGGCAAAGCCACACAGCGAAAATGCGAGGATAGCAGTGAGGAAGATATTGAAGTTCGTAACACCCATAGTGGTGTTAGCGGCTGGCGTAGGCTCAGTTATGGCCCTAAGCGCAGCGAAACCAGAAATCGAAAAAAAAATTGAGGCACCCCGTGTACTTTCTCTTCATGTGGAAGAAGTGCGTGCGGATAGTGTACGGCTGAAAATCCGTGCGCAAGGTGAAGTATCTGCAAAGACAGATATMAACCTCGTGCCAGAAGTTTCAGGCAGAATAATTTCTGTCTCGGACRAYTTTGCAGAAGGCGGGGCTTTCACGCCAGGCTCAACACTCATCAAAATTGATGATGCCAATTATCGGCTCGCTGTAACCAGCGCCAAAGCCCGCGTTGCCGAAGCTTCTGTTCGCCTTCAGCAAGAACTCGCCGATGCAAAAATCAAGAAAAAGCAGTGGGAAGAATGGGTCAGCGGCGGCGACCCTACCCCACTAGCCCTTAATGCCCCCCAAGTAGCGCAAGCTCAGGCCCAACTCCGCGGCGCAGAAGCTGACATGGAAATGGCGCAGCTTAATCTGGCTCGCACGAATGTTTCAGTGCCTTTCAAAGGCCGCGTCATGGAACGCAAAATTGGTGTCGGCCAATATGTCACAGCTGGCACTCAGCTTGGCCGCGTTTTCGCAACTGACAAAGTTGAAATCCGTCTAGCGTTGACCGACAGCCAACTCAACGAGCTTAATCTTCCTATTGGTTTTGTGGCAAAGGGCGGCAATGCTCCTACGGTAAAACTTAGCACAAGCGTTGGCGCTAGAACCTACAATTGGTCTGGAAAGATCGTTCGCGTAAACGCGTCCGTTGATCAACGGACGCGCCTAGTCTACGCGATCGCTGAAGTCGAGGACCCCTACGGAGCAGGTGCAGACAACGGGACGCCTCTTGCTGTTGGCATGTATGTAAATGCAGAAATTGAAGGTGTTATCTCTCGCGACGCWTTTATTCTTCCTCGTCTAGCACTGCGWAGCAATAACCAAGTTTACGTGCTTAAGGACGGTAAGCTCCAGATACGGACTGTAGAAGTAATGTCAACGACGGAAGACATTGTCCTTGTGAAAACCGGCGTTTTGGCAGGAGACCAAGTTGTTATCTCTCCTGTTCGCTCGGTAATCGAAGGCATGGCTGCGAAAGCAATCGTWCCGACTAGCACAGTTCAAACAGCTGCCGCTTCGCGGTAAGGGGATACATCATGAATAGACTTATTGAATGGTGGGCACGCAACACAGTTGCTGCCAACCTCCTAATGGTTGGTATCATTCTTTCCGGCATGTTTGGCTACAGCCTAATGGAACGGGAAATTTTTCCGACAGTTCGTTTCCCAGGACTTCAGATTCAGGTAGCTTGGCCCGGTGCCGGACCACGTGACGTAGAAGAYCAACTTGTTGCCAAAATCGAAGAAGCGGTTTCTGATCTCGATAACATAGACTTTATCCGGTCATTTGCGAACGAAGGTTTTGCCCGGGTACAAATTCGGCTCAACCAGAAGGCTGACTTTTCTCAGTTTATGAGCGATGTTAAGGTTAGGGTAGATTCTATTGCAAGTTTCCCGCGCGGCATCGAGCCRCCAACGGTTACGCAGTTCATAAACAATGATGAATATATCCGAATTGCTATTCACGGAAATTTATCTGAACGCGACCTGAAGAGGCTTTCTGAAACCCTCAGGCGAGAAGTCGCCAACTTGGAAGCMATTTCACTGGTACARTTRTTTGGTACYCGCCGYGAACAGGTCAGCATCGAAATAAGTGAAGACGCTTTACGCCGGTATGGTCTTACGTTTGACGATGTGGCGAATGCAGTACGCAACAGCTCCATCAACCGCTCTGCAGGGTCCATTCAGACAAGCGCTGGAAATTTAAAACTTACTGCACGCAACATCGCCAAYACTAAAGCCGAGTTTTCAGACATTATTGTGCGCCAAACACCRGACGGTGCAACTATCCGCATTGGGGACGTTGCTAACGTTATCGACGGTTTTGAAGACGGTCGAATTCTTGCGACCTTGAACGGTGAACCAGCTGTACTGATCCAAGTTTTGACGACTGAAACAATGAACATAACAGTGGCTTCAGAATCGGTCAAAAAATGGATCGAAGAACGGCAGAAAACACTRCCGGCCGGYGCGACACTAACACTTTGGACAGACGCAGCCGAAGATTTTAACGGCCGCATGGCAACAATTTCCAAGTCAGCGTTACAAGGCTTGGCTTTGGTGATGATCATCCTGTTGCTCACCTTGCGCCCTATTGTAGCACTCTGGGTTGCTGGTGGTATTGCAACTGCATATGCAGGGGCTTTCATATTCTTGCCCGCCTCTGGTGTTTCGCTCAACATGTTGTCTACCTTCGCCTTCTTATTGGTGCTAGGTATCGTCGTAGATGACGCCATCGTCGTCGGCGAAAGCATCCACACTGAGAGCCAAAAAACAGGCGGCGGCATTACTGCAGCTATTTTCGGCACGCAGCTGGTGGCCAAGCCGGTTATCTTTGCCGTCCTAACCACGATCATAGCCTTCCTACCCTGGTTATTTCTAGAGGGCCCGATCACCGAATTCACACGCCATATTACGATGGTGGTCGTGCTAGCTCTTACTTTCTCACTTGTAGAATCACTGTTTATTTTACCGGCTCACCTTTCAAAACTTAAGCCGCGCGAAAACCTTGGGGCCTTTGGCCGTTTTCAAAAGGGCATTGCCAACAGCATCACCAATTTCGCGCAACGTCGCTACCGCAAGATCGGAAACTGGGCGGTTAGTCGTCGGTATCTATGTTTCAGCATCTTTGCTGGGATATTGATATTCGGTTTTGGCCTGCTTGGCACTGGCTGGGTGAACTTCGGCTTTGATCCGGATTTCGAAGGGGACGAGATCATCGTTAGCGTCACGCTCCCTGAAGGATCTTCTTATGAACGCGCTCTTGAAATTTTAGCACAGCTGCAAACGGCAGAACGACAGCTAGAAGAACAGGTAAACCAAAGCACTGAGGGCGAAGGTAAACTAATCGAAAATTGGTATACTCGGTCACGCCGCGACAGTGTTCTCGCGATTGTAAAGCTTGCACCACCAGAAGTGCGGGCCATGTCTACCAAGGCAGCTGCCATTGAACTGCAACGGCTGATGGGCCCCATCCCGGACGCTGAAGAAGTAACTGTCAGTTACGGCAACAGCAACCGTGACCCAGGCGTTGATTTTAGTCTCCAGCATACTGATCTCGACATATTGCGCGATGCTGCTGATGACTTGAAAACACAGCTTGCAACCTATACAAATCTGTATGATATCCGTGACGACCTGCAGGCTGCTTCTGAAGAGGTTCAAATATCCTTATTGCCAGGTGCCGAGAAACTTGGCTTGAGTATATCAGAGGTGTCTCGACAGGTTCGGCAGGCCTACTTCGGCGAAGAACCACAGCGTTTGGCCCGCAATGGTCAAGACGTAAGGGTAAAAGTTCTCTACCCGYGTAGCGATCGCTATTCGATTGAAAGCCTAAAATACTTTAGAATTCGTACGCCAGACGGCAGTGAAGTCCCTCTGCTTTCTGTCGCGAGCCTTGAGTATGCTCCCGGCATCAACAGGATTGTACGCAGAAACGGTAAACGTGCCGTGCGGGTAAGCGCCAATCTCATAGAAGATGTTCGCGATGACATCATGAAGGATTTGGATGAGAATTTCTTCGAAGACTTTGACCTACGATACCCTGGCATTCAACGGGGTTCAATTGGCCAAGCCGAAGGGCAAAGGCGTTTCTTTGACGAACTCAGAAAGCTCTACTTTGTAGCACTATTTGCCATGTATGCTCTGCTCGCGGTAGCTTTCAAAAGTTACTTCCAGCCGATACTGATTATGATCGCGATGCCTTTTGCATTCGTCGGAGCCATATTCGGCCATTTCGCCCTAGGCGTGGTGCTTGATCTGTTCAGCTTCTTCGGCATTGCAGCCGCCATTGGGGTTGTAGTAAACGATAACCTTGTGCTTATGGATTATTGCAATCGGCTACGAGACCGCGGGATGGCACCGTTAGAAGCTATCGTCGAAGCAGGCGTGGCTCGCTTCAGGCCTATTTTGCTGACATCTCTGACAACAATCGCCGGTCTTACGCCGATGTTGCTTGAAAAGTCACTGCAGGCAGCCGCGTTGAAACCAGTTGTCATTGCCTTGGCAACAGGGGTATTCATTGCCTTTTTCGTCACGCTGCTATTGGTGCCGTCACTGTACGCAATCGGTGACGATATCTTACGCCTATCACAGCGCACCAAAGCGCGCGTTAAGCGCCTATTTGGCACTAAACCAAAAGAGCTTCCTTCCCAGGCGGAGTAAGCGTTCACGGTAACAAACAAATAGAAAGGGCCGCTGACAGGTTAGTCAGCGGCCCTTTTCTTTATCCCTACGAATGAAGCGGGCTAGTAGCCAGCGGCACCTGACCCAGGGCGCCGAGGGTCTGCCGCACCCAATAGCGTACCGTCGGGCGTTATCATGATCGACATTGCCGCCCCTAACACTTTGCGCTCGCCGTTTTTGGTTTTCACATCGATGTTCTGACCCATGGCCGCCAGCGCGCGCCGGGTATCGATTGAAATACCTGTTTCAACGAATATCTGATCTGGGAACCACTGGTGGTGAAAACGCGGAAAGTTTGTTGCAGCTTGAATATTCATATCAAACTCAGCAACGTTCAAGATCACCTGCAATACAGTGGTAATGATACGCGACCCACCGGGGCTGCCTGTCGCAAACCAAGGCTTGCCGTCTTTGAACACCAGTGTCGGTGTCATGCTGCTTAGCGGGCGCTTACCGGCCTCAATCGCGTTGGCTTCACCGCCTAGCAGCCCAAAGGCATTCTGGGTCCCAGGCTTAGCTGAAAAATCATCCATTTCGTTGTTAAGCAGGAACCCTGCCCCAGCCACTGAAATGCTATTGCCGTAGGTGAAATTCAGTGTGTAGGTGCTGGCCACCATATTACCGAACCTGTCCACGACCGAGAAATGCGTCGTATCACTGCTTTCTTCCGGCAAGGAAGCCGCTGGCGATATCTCAGTTGACGGCGTGGCTTTTTCCAAATTGATCTTACCGCGAATGCTTGCTCCGTACTCTTTGCTCGTCAGAGCCTTGATCGGCACCTTGAAGAAATCCGGGTCGCCTAAGTATTTAGACCTGTCGGCATAAGCATATTTCATAGTCTCAGCCATGCGGTGGATGTACTGGGCGCTGTTGTGGCCAAGTTCCTTGAGGTCCCATCCTTCCAACACGTTGAGCATCTGCACAATATGGATACCGCCAGATGATGGTGGCGGCATAGTTACGATCTTTACATCACGGAAAGTACCAACAATTGGCTC
>JAESRJ010000271.1 GCA_016764715.1 Kordiimonadaceae bacterium
TTGTCTCGGCTCTATTTCTCTAAAGACCGCTTCCCACTCAATTCTCATAAGCTGCAAAACTGGCCTTCATCGCATCCCCGTCAGGACGAAGACCGGTAAATAATTCAAACGCATGAAGTGCCTGATAAACTGCCATTGCCGCTTTCGCCGCTATTAAAACCAAGGCCCGCACTGGTGAGAGTTGCGCCTTTACCGCCTTGGCCGCCCTGTCCGTCGAGGCCAGCCTGATTAAGGCCGCCTCCGGCAGAGCCTGTGTTACCACCATCGCCGCCACCGCCGCCGCCGCCGACAATAGCGACGGGTAGCCAAGTAACACCGTCAGTAGACAAAGCAATTGCAGAGGCACCACCGCCGCCGCCGCCATCTTTACCACCACCACTGCCACCATTAACATCTGTCGGCACACTACCAACTGGTTGTTTGCGCGCGCCCTGCGCGCCCACCCGGAAACGCATATAGGCTTGATTTGCAGCCGTGAAAGTGAAACGCCCAAAGCCGCCGTCACCGCCTAAATAGTCACCGAACCCTCCAGCGCCACCAGCCATATCAATATTTACAGTAGCGCCAGCCGCGATTATATACACACCGCCGCTATTTGTGGCAGGGCCAAAATTGGTGTCACCATTTTGCAAATCGGCTGGAACCGGCGYATCATTTTCCTCGATAGTCCCAACACCTGACAAGTCGCCCATGACAGCGCCATTTGTTGGTCCGGATAGTTTCAATTCGAAAAACTCTGCTGCTTCTTGCATCGAATCATCCACGACCCCGATGGTGACATAGAGTAAGGTTTCACCCGGTTCAAAGGTGAGGTCAGCTTTAAGCGAGCGGTAATCTTCACCGTCAATGGCTGTGCCGCCGAACGTGTAAGCATAAACGCTGTGCGTCAGGCTTGAAGGTTGGCTCAGAGTTACAGCGAAGCGTAGGCTGCCATCTTCAGAGGCTGTTGCGTCTGAAACGCTGATGCTGGGGGCAGTTTCATTGTCGTTGATGGTGGCGATGCCACGTTTTTTCTCAATCGCGGTGCCTGTGCTAGGAACAGAAAGGTCAAGATAGAAAGTTTCTGTTAACTCGAATGTATCGTCCTCAGCTCCCGTCACTACAACAGTTTTTTGGTATTCGTCCGCAGCGAACGTGAGAATGCCAGAAGCCGGGGAATAATCCTCACCAGCGGTCGCTGTACCGTCAGCGGTCCTGTAAATCACGCGGGTTGTCAGGTCTGTGGTGCCGCGTTTCGTCACCGTGAATAAGACGAGGTTATTCTCGTTTGCCGTCACGTCGCTAACGCTGAACAGCGGCCCCGGATCATTGTCAATGATCATCATCTGCGCGTCGCCACCTGCAATATCGGTGCTCGATGTTGGCGTCACTTTGATCATCAGATCTTCATCAATCTCATTGATTAAATCATCCAAGATCTCAACAGGAATAGAAACACGGCTTCGCGTGCCTGGAATACTGAGAGTGATTGAGTTCGCGATGAAGTCCACGTCCTCGTCAGCACTCTGAGGCACCAAATCAAAACGAAACTCATGCATACTGGTATCAACGCCTGTGTCCGCAGCTGCGGCACCAGAACCGAGAGGGCTACCCGTCGCGCAAAAGCCTCCTAGGATATCAAAGTCGATAAGGCTACCGCGGGTTTGCTCCCCAAAAGCCTGACGTCCGAACCGAGTCCTGACGTTTCTGTTGCAGCCATCATTGAGCTGATTGGTAATCTCAGCGGTTACCATAATGATTGGCGCATCAACTGTTGGCAGTACTGGCGGGGTAGGAGCTGAAGTGGGAGTAGCGGGCGTGGTTGGCTCTACTGTTGGCACCTCGCCGCTCGCAGGTATCAGCATCACTTCCATGCAGGCCGTCTCCGTCCCTTCGGTGCCGTCCTCGTCCACGTCGTCGAAAGTAGGCATCGTGAAATTGATACCCGTTTGGCCCGCAGGAAGGACAAATGTCTGGGTCCTGGAGTCAAAGTCGCGGSCTGTCGCGCTGCAAGTAACACCGTCAATTTCGCGGCCATCAACAACTGGGATAATCATCACTGTGATATCATCATCACGCGGCTCGTTCATGGTGCCGGTGAAGACCATATCTTCACCTTCTTCGGTGGTGACAGTCTGATCTACAGTTACCGTGGCGATACGGCCCTCCACCCAGGTACCAGGGCTTTCAGCGCGTGTGATTAAGGCGCTGCCTGTGCCTCCCGGATCAACTGATATCTGCATGGGTAGAACAAAGTTTGCCCCATCAGAGTTTCTGGCCCCTAACCCCGTAATAGTGAAGGTTTTTAAGTTGTCGCCGTTCCCGAAGGTCACGGAACCAGTGGCCGTACCAGCATCATATTCTTCGCCCGCTTCCGCCCTGCGCGACCGACCAGGAATTACAAACACTCTGTTGCCTTGCGGTGTTACCACCTGAACAGCGGGGCCCGAGCCTGCAGGCACGGGCGCATAACTAATGGTATGCACGTTGGTGGTATCGCCGAATCGTCTAACGGTGAAGGTAAGATCTCCGCCAATACCATTGCTGGCACCAAGTAGGTTATAAAGCGACTGGCCGGACACCGCATCGTCGTTCCGGATAAGCCCATATGCAAGAAAACGGTCAGGATCAGCCACTGCGCCGTCAAAAACATTTGAAAGCAACACCACATATTGTTCGTTGCTCTCAACAATGTTGTCGTCGTTTATCGGTACAGTGAAGGCTACGCTGCCACTGTTGAGCCGGTTGCCGTCCGCATCAGAATTAGCAGGCATTGTGATAAGCCCTGTGAGCGGCGTACCCGGTGCCARGTCATTGCGGGAAGCAGTCACCTTGGCAATACCGCTACCGGTACGGCCCAGATACCGAAGGCACTGCTCAAAAATGCCTTTCAGATCCTGCTGCTCGCCTGTCAAGTCTTCAAAGGGTACATCATCATAGCTGTCCAGATCATTCACACAGATATGGTAGCGCACCACAAAAGGCGCCGTAGTTTTACTCTCATGGAACAGCGTATGAGTGATCGCAAAGCCTTCTTTATTYGCGCTTCTTCCAATTTTTATAAGTGGCCGATCAATGTCGTTGATACGACCCGTGGCCGTMGCAGAGCCGAGTGGTAACTGGCCAGTTTGGCCTTCTTCTGGTACAAAATTCTCGATAATGGCGGATCCGTTAGAAGGTGAAACCAGTTCAACCTCAATTCGCTCTGTACCTTCAAAAAGCCCGTCGTTGAGGATTTCAATCCGGCAGCCCAGCAAATTCTCTGCCCCAACGAAATCCAGACGACATTCCAGATGGCTAACACCATCGTCATCAATAACGTCTTCAAAGTCCTCAGTCAGAATGTAATCGAGAAACTGTTTTGCCGTGCTTACATCTTCAAGAATTCTAACAGAAACAGAATGTACGGCTAGATTGCCTGTGGCATCCTCTTCCTCATCACTCAGCCCAATTCTGAACACATCAAACGTCATCGTTTCTGTCTCAGGCGCTTCAGGCTCCTCTACTTGGCTGCCGCGCAGTGTGAAGAGAATCTCCCTACTATCGTCATCTTGGATACGGCCAAAAGCGGTGCTGCGCTCCGGATCAACGATCGCGTTAACAACCCGTACTATGCGTGCAAAAGCGAACTCTGTTCTCTCTTCCACATTRTCCTGAACAGTAGCCACACAGRAGGGTTCTTCGCTTACGCTACCAGCAGAAGATGGTGGGATAATCAACGTTTTGCGAGCTGGGACATAATCAAAAACCGGGTCGGCAATATCCGCGGCATCATAGGACAGCACAAGGCCGTCAACATTGGTGCGTGTAGGGTAATCCCCTATTGGGCCAACATAGGTTTCTACTTCAACCTGGATTTCCAAATCGGACGAGTAGCGCCGCCAAACGCCAAAACAAAGATGGCCGCTTTCGCGCACATTGGTGTTCCATAGGCGCACAAGATTGAGTGCAGCAGAATCCACTCTGTTCACGGTGCGGTTGCCCGCGGCATCGTAGGTATAGTCAAAACTTGCGCCGCTATCGCGGTACACTACCTGGATCAACCTGCCAAGGCTGTCATACTTGTAATTGACGTTGCCTTTACCGTCGATAAGCTCCTGAGAAACTAGGGGATCTACCGGTGCTGTTTGCGCTAAGGCGCCTGTTGCGGCGAACAATGCGCCCAAAACAACAAAACCACGAGCAAACGCCCGGAAAGGAAACTTAACCATTAAAGTGGCCCCCAAAATATGCCTAAAATTCAACCACGGATAGTTGATTTGGTTAGGATTCAATGTCAAGATTTATAGTTAACGGCATGTTAACCATGCTGGTGCGGAGATATTCTACCCTTAGCTGTAAGCCATACCTACAATCAAAGCCGATAGCATCAGCCGGGCGAAATATACCGATTGATTTTAATGAACGCACCCGGCCCAAAAGCGCCCTTTTTTGTTTGCATCATCTCAATTAACGCGAATTTTACACCAAGGTGATTCGCGTTAAAGTGCAATATGTCGGCCGTCCAGGTTTGCATGGGACCCCGTTTCTACACCCGGAAAACCGGGCCTATCGAGCAGGGAGAACCAGGCTCGCGTGTCCAGTATTTGGCAATAAAGACCCATGAAATCCCCAAAGAATTGTTAAAGTGAACCCGTTTAGTTATAAGGTCATCTTATGACTTAAGACCGAATTCGCACCGGTTTATGATGGAAACCTGGAAAACTCTGATGTTGAGTTTAAAAGACGAATGCCGTTGCCTGGGGTTCGAATTAAGGTGTCTGGCGCGGCGGAGGTAAAATATAGAACCAATTGGGAGGCTAACTTTTGTTGCGTATTTTTTACAYTRTATTTCTAGTATTATCATTATCACACAAAGGCTTATCTGATACCGGCCAGCCTGCCCTATGGAAAATCAGCGACAGCGACACCAGCATTTATCTGTTTGGGAGCTTGCATAGCCTTGATGAGGATACGGTCTGGTTCACTAAGAGCCTTGAACGGGTTCTGCACGAAGCAGATGCAATTTACTTGGAGATAGACTCAGCAAAGACTGACAACAAACGCACACTTTCTGCAATAAAAAAGTTCGGTTTCCTTAAAGGGTCAGACCGCCTGCGAAACCACCTCCCGGAATTCGAGTTTCAAAAGCTATCTCGTTTCCTCAAAAACCAGAAAACGCACATCGCAGTATACAACCAACTTAGGCCCTGGCTTGCTGCAGTCACCCTATACGGTGATCAATTTGGAAAAACTGGCTGGAAGACACAGTTCGGTGTGGAGCAAACACTAGCTAATTTTTCGGAAAACAACGGCATACCCATTCGAAGTTTGGAGACTACCCAACAACAAATTTACGCTTTTAGTAAGTTAACACCTAAAGACGAGCAGCAGTTCTTTTCCCATACGCTCAAAGACGCCATAAATGCCCAAGATCTGTCCGAGAGAATTCTCAACGCTTGGCTGCAACCAGACCTTATCGCCCTAGACCTCTTGTTAAACAGCCGTTTCCGGTCGTCCCCCCAGCTAGCCCAGCAGGTGTTGTTCATCCGTAACAAAAAATGGTCCATAAAACTAAAAAGACTGCTCGGTACTTCTGGCATTTTTTTTGTGGCCGTTGGTGTTGGACATTTGGTAGGGGAAAACTCCCTTTTAGATGAGCTGGCCTCAGCTGGTTTGCTGGTTAAACGTGTACAGTAACGGGGCTTGGTCACTCAAGTTAAAATAGAGATTTGAGGGCTAAAAACCACTTAGTCTACAGCAAACGCTTGCCAAACACTCCATTCTYACTATAGTTTCCCGCTATTGTTGAGGAGCGATCATTGGGGGAAATAGTAGGATTTGGCCAATTTCTGGTTGCCCGTGGCTTAATTAGCGACGGCGCATGGGCACGTGTGCAAGAAGTACTGGCGGAGGCCAAGCAGGGCCTTGCTGGAACCATTACGGGATTGGGTTTATTATCTGAAAAAGACCTCATGCTGGCCTTTGAAAAGTTCTTTGGTTACGAGCAAGTAGACCCAAACGACTGGCCCATAGAGCCTTTACACATAGACGACTTAAACCCCCAATACGTAAGTGCCTGTGCGGTTTTGCCTGTTCGTGACTTGGGCGACGAGGTCTTGGCAATAATCGCTGACCCCACCGATAAATTTGCTCTGGATGCTTTAAAATTTGCAACTGGGAAACCCGTTATTCCAAAACTGGCGACGTTGCGCGAACTGGAAACAGCGATTAATCACTTGTATTTTGGCATCGTCGCAGAAAATGTTATGGATAGCCTTGATATCAACGCCCTTGCGGATGATGTTGACCGGCTCAAAGAGCTAGCAACTGATGCACCTGTGATCCGGTTTGTTGACCGGATGATTGATGACGCCTTGCTGAAACGGGCCTCGGACATCCATGTAGAACCCTCTGGCGGGCTGTTGGCTATTCGCCTGCGAGTTGACGGCGTGTTGATCGAGTTGCCAGGACCTTCTCGAGATATGGGTGCGGCGATTGTATCCCGCCTAAAGATAATGAGTGGGTTGGATATTGCKGAGAGACGCCTGCCCCAAGATGGCCGCATGCGCGTCCGAGCACACGGTAAGGAAATTGACTTTCGAGTGGCCACCAGCTGCACAAGCCAAGGCGAAGCAGTTGTGCTGCGCCTTCTCGACCGAGGCGCTGTAAAACTGGAATTCGATTCTTTAGGCTTTGACGATCAAATTAAGGAACCCTTCAGAGCAGCCCTGCGGCGGCCCGACGGCATTGTGCTCGTCACAGGGCCTACAGGCTCTGGCAAAACTACTACTTTGTACACGGGCCTTGCCGAGTTAAACACCAGCGAGCGCAAAATTTTAACCGTCGAAGACCCGGTGGAGTACGTGATTGACGGCCTTGGACAAGTCCAGGTCGATGCACGTATTGGCAGAACTTTTGCGAACAGCCTAAGGAGTTTCCTACGACAGGATCCAGACGTAATAATGGTAGGAGAAATACGAGACGATGAAACCGCGGGAATTGCCATTCAAGCATCTCTCACCGGTCATGTCGTTCTCTCCACACTCCACACAAACAGTGCTGCTGCAGCCATCTCTCGGTTGATGGATATGGGGGTCGAAGACTATCTTCTTGCTTCCACCTTACGTGTAGTGATGGCGCAGAGGTTAATTCGCACTCTCTGCAATGAATGCAAAACCCAAGAACACCCCAGCGCTGCCCTTAAGGTAGACCTTAAACTGCCCGAGAACACAGATAATTACCACACGGCGAACGGCTGCCACGCTTGTAATCAATCGGGCTACAACGGGCGTACCATGATCGGCGAAATATTAGAGATTACGCCAACGATTGAACAAGCAATTCTTGCCCATAAAAGTGGCACTGAGCTGGAAACGATCGCCAGCACGCCACCATCGGGGGATCGAAAGCACCCGAACTCGCGCTGCCGTCGGGAGGCTCGGGCGTATCGTCGCCGCAACTCACAGTGATGAGGGCGGCGGCGGCAACCGTCAGCAGGGGCAATACGGTCCGTACACGGGTCATGGCGGCTCGACTCTGCATGACG
>JAESRJ010000272.1 GCA_016764715.1 Kordiimonadaceae bacterium
ATAAAGCTGGCATGAAGAAGCCTAAAAAAGCGGTCATTTGAATTAGCTGGTTTCGCAAACGCGGGAAATTAAACTAAAAATCTCAACGTCTCCAACCCAGCCAATCAGTTATGCGACCTTCCCTTTAGTGTTCATTCCAGCGTGACGCCTACTCCGTAGTTTTCGGCGCATATTCTTCAAACCATTTTCGTACATACAGCTGTGTACGCATAAAGTTTGAAGGGATACTGCCGGTCCCGTGATATTCACCGCGCATCGGAATAAGCTTGGTCGGCACTCCCAAAGCCTTAAGTGCTCCGTAATATTCCTCAGCTTGCGCAAGCGGCGTACGCAAATCACGGTCACCCGTCATCAACAGTACCGGCGTCTTTACTTTCGCTACATGCATAATAGGGGAGTGTTCCAGCCATTTAGTTGGGTCTTCCCAGAACGGCGGGCTGAAGAAATTCGTCGCCCAGCCTGCAACATCAGTTGTGCTGGCCATAGATATCCAGTTTACAACAGGGCACCGAGCAACGGCTGCAGCAAAACGGTCTGTCTGCCCAACAATCCAAGTTGTTAAAACRCCGCCACCAGAACACCCTTCCACATAAAGGCGTTTAGTATCGATATAGCCCTTACCGATGGCAAAATCGACGCCAGCCATCAAATCACTATAGTCGCGCTCGCCGGGGTAAGCGTCCTGAATGGCGTTAGCAAATGCATCCCCGTAGCCAGTCGATCCGCGCGGGTTGGTGAAAAGCACCACATAGCCGTTTGCGGCATGCTCCAAGCGGCTAAAACTAAACCCCGCATTATACATTGCGTGCGGCCCACCGTGGATTGCCAGATAAAGCGGATACTTTTTGGACGCATCAAACTTCGGAGGCTTAACAAGCCAGCCCTGAATTTTCGTGCCTTCAGTGGACGTATACCAAATCTCCTCCACGCTGCCCAAATCAACACCTTCGAGAACATCCCCATTTACGTTGGTTACTGCTGTAAATTTGCTCCCGTTTTTAGCGTTAAAACGAACAACATCTGCGGGGTCTGTGAAACTGCTGAGTGTTCCTACAGCGGTGCCGTTTTTACTGATGTTCGAAAAACGCAGTACATGCATACCAGTGGTGACATTCCGCATTTTTTCTTTCAGTGACACATGATAAAGGTTCACGTGCCCACGGCTGTTCATTGAGAAATAAACGCCGCGACCCTTCCCGTCCCACGTTAGTTGGTTTGGCCCATCATCCAGCCCCGTCGCCAAAACACGGCTATTTGTGCCGTCAGCGTCCATAACCAGTAAATCCGGCGTWGGCGAAGTTCTGTTCCAAGACGGGACGCCGCTGTAAGCGATCGTTTTTCCGTCGGGTGAGAACTTGGGGGTTGCCCAGCTTCCAGTGCCCTTGGTAAGGGCCACGAGCTCACCCGTAGCGATATCGACCGAATAGAGCTGAGAGACAAAAAAGTTCTTTTCCCAGTCATCAGCGGCGTTACCGTCAAACGCTATTCTCTTCCCGTCCGGTGACCAATCAAGACTGGGCGCAATAGCAATGGCGCCGATAATGCGGCGCCCGACATTCCAGTCGCCTGACGTCAGCTGGCGCGGGGTCCCGCCTTCCGCCGGCACAACAAACAGATGATCATTTGTATTGATATAACTGCCCACGCGGTCCTGCCGGTAGTGGTATTTATCAATCACTAACGGGTCAGCTGTCCACTTCGCCCCTTTTGGTCGAGCGGGCAATTTAATTGTCCAAGTATTTTTCTGCGGAACGCGGGCCACAAAGGCAATTTGTTTGCCGTCTGGCGACCATTTCATACTGCGGGASCGTAGRTCRCCGTGCGTGACTTGGCTGGTTGCYCCTTCCGCGTCCATCCAGCGGACAAAAATTTGCGGCTGACCGTCAGCGTCAGGTTTAACAAAGGCAATACGAGTTCCGTCTGGCGACCAATTGGCACTGAACCCTGACGTCAATTGCCGGTTCCGGCTGCCGTCCGCATTCATGATCCACAAAACAGASGCCCTGCGGTCCTTCTTTTTRTCAATCCTGCCCCGGGTATAGATAAYTTGTTTGCCGTCAGGGGATATTTGCGGSCCRCYTACKGTTTCAAAATCCAAAAARGTTTTTAATTGYAAAGAYTTATCTGYCGCRCTYAACGACACCGAAATTAGCATTGCCATGCCTACAGCAACGAAATTGCGCCCAAACATACCCATTTCACTCTCCCTTTGATACAGAAGCGCATTAAACCCAGAACCATAGGATTTGTCACGTATTCAGTYACATAGAGRAAATTAAACAGCCGCGAAACGCACGGACTTAGGCGTGGTCTTTCATCAGCCGGGCTTTTTGTCTGCTCCAGTCGCGCTGCTTTTCAGTTTCACGCTTGTCGTGCAGTTTTTTACCTTTGCCAATGCCGATCAATATCTTGGCCCGGCCCTTATCATTAAAATAGATTTTTAACGGCACTAGTGTCATGCCTCCGCGCTGGACTTTGCCGCCTAAACGGTTAATTTCACGCTTATGCATCAAAAGCTTACGCGGCCGTCGCGGCTGATGGTTATACCGATTMCCRTGCGAAAACTCAGGAATATGCGCATTTACCAGCCACAACTCACCATCTTTTTCTTCGGCGTAACTGTCACGAATATTGGCTTCCCCTGCCCGCAGCGATTTAATCTCGGTGCCAGTCAGCATAATACCCGCCTCATATTCCTCTTCGATGAAATATAAGTGACGGGCCTTTCTATTATCAGCCACCGTGCGGGACGGGTTGAGGTCTTTTTTCTTCTTTGCCATAATTCTATATTAAATTCACAGGCTCAAGCTCAAGTGTTTCAATGATAGAGCGAAGCGTCGTGCGCGTGTGCTCACTTGCAGCTTCGATTGGCATACGAACATGGTCGCGACAAAGCCCAAGAAGCGAGCCTGCATATTTTGCGGGCGCAGGGCTTGGCTCCATAAACATCGCCACATGCAATGCCCGAAGCTTATCTTGAAGCGTTAAGGCCGTCGTATAGTCACCAGCTAGCAGCGCATCCTGCACTTGGCTAACCAATTTAGGTGCCACGTTTGCGGAAACACTAATGCAGCCTACGCCGCCCATTGCATTAAAACCGTGCGCAGTCGCATCTTCACCAGAAAGCTGAATAAACTCGGGCCCCATAGCTGTGCGCTGACTAGCGCATCTGTCCAGATCGCCTGTTGCGTCTTTCAAGCCGACAATGCGCGGTAGTTCAAACAGCTTCGACATTGTCTCAACACTCATATCAACAACAGAACGACCAGGAATATTATAGATGATGATCGGCAGGTCAGACGCATCGTGAATAGCTTTGAAATGCGCGAACAGACCAGACTGGCTGGGCTTGTTATAGTAAGGCGTTACAATCAACGCTGCGTCAGCCCCAGCCTCTTGCACGAACTGAGTAAGTTCAATAGCAGCAGACGTATTATGTGAACCCGCTCCTGCTATTACTGGCACGCGGCCATCAGCGGCCTCAACACACAGTTTTACAACAAGCTTATGCTCATCATGGCTCAGAGTTGGGCTTTCACCTGTCGTTCCAACTGGCACCAAGCCGTTAGATCCCTGTTTTATCTGCCAATCCACAAACTTCTGGAAACCATCAGTATCAACAGTGTCCTCAGGAGTGAACGGAGTAATTAGAGCTGGGATGGAACCCTTAAACATGTCTAGCGCCTCAAGTGATAAATTCGAATTTGGCGCACCCTAACGCCCGCCCTATAAAAGGGCAAGCGTCGGTATGGTTTGTTTATGTCACAAAAAAGCTACTGTTAGGTCTCCCGTGCCTATAAACAAAAAGGCCGGGCGTTTCCTGAGCCCTAGCGATGCTTACGCATCCTTTTGTGACCGCCTTTGCCGCGGTGGCCTCGGCGCATCTTTGCAGCCGCGGCTTCTTCACTTGTCACTGATCCGTCCCCATTCGCATCTGCGCGCTTAAACATGTGTGTTGGCTTCTTTGCAAATTCTGCAAGCGAAACTTTTTCGTCGCCGTCTTTATCGAGACGCGCAATGAAATGTATCCGAGTTGGTTTACGGTGGTGCATCTTTTTTTTCTTCATGCCGCGCAATGCTTCAACATCATGGGACCTGTTTTCAAGCATCTTACGCTTGCTTTCTGCCATGAATTTTTTGATATTGCGGAGGGGCAAAACACTGGACATATCTTCCGGCAATTCTGAAAACTCAATGAACCCATCACTGTTTTTGTCCAGTTCAGCGAAACGCTTACCAACACCAGCCATCATTTCTGCGTGTGTTACAATTCCATCACCGTTCGCATCAGCCTTTTTGAAATGATCCATTTTTTCCGTATCATCTGCAGCAATTACGCCTACTGTCGCAAACACGATCATTGAGGCAGCAGCTACCAATTTAATATTTCGCATTTTTCTTCCTGTCGTTTTTTACTTTTGTTAATCGTCACCCTAGGTACGTAATGTTGTCAAGTTACCCTTCGCGAAAACAAAGCCCCCTGTGCGCAACCAGCTATTGCGATAGTCCAACACGGACAGAAACTTATTGTTAGGGGCCTTTTAACTTTCCACTGCGATAATCGACCTAGGCGAGAAGTAGATTAAACAAGACCTATAGTTGTACTTAACTTGAAAACATGGCGAAATTACGTGTCATTTCTTTGACTTAGCCATTATTAAATTTGAAAAATGTAGACATATCGCATAGCATTCCGCTCTATACCTCTAGTTGGCACCAAACCTAGGCGTTTATATTTTGGAGAAAGTAAAAACAATTGAGCTCCTTGCCTTCATGGGGGCTTTTGCTTTTTTGGTGCTTTACCCGATGCCGGATTACGCTGCGGGTGCACTAGGCCTCGTCATTTTCGGCCTATATTTGAAGGCCATTTTCAAAACGACTGCCAGGGTAGATACAAGCCAGTTTCTTCTTGATACTGAAAACCTTTCTGACGCTTTTTTGTTAACTAATTTAGACGGAAAGGTTCGTTTCTTGAATACAGGGTGTCGCACCCTATTCCCCAGCCATGCAGACGCAAGCACCATTATTCAGCTGTTTGATCATTGGCACGGCGAGCTTACGGACCGCAGCCAAGCAGACGAAATACTCGAAACTATTCTTGCCGCACCGCAAATGCAGTTCACTGAAACTTTGAACTTTAAAGACGGCCGCGTTTTTGAACGCTACACACGTGCTATCCAAAACGGCAAGGCCAGAATATGGATTCTACGGGACATCAGCTATCTACAGCATGCCAGCAACGACAGTGAAATGCATTCCACGCTCCTAGAAGCTGATGCAGCCCGCACGGCAGAACTTGCTGAACAGCTTTACCACGCCAAAGACGAACTTGAAGCCAAACAGGCTGAACTTACAAAGCTGGCAAATACAGACTCGCTAACCGGCCTTTTGAACCGCCGGCGTTTCACCGCACTGGGCGAACGCGCCATAGAAAATACGCCTACTGACAACATTTGGGTGATTATGTTGGACATCGACCACTTTAAACGCATCAACGATACATACGGCCATGCAGCGGGCGATACAGCCATACGGGATTTTGCATCAATCATCAGGAACCGTGTCGGAAAAGACGGCTTCATTGGCCGCATGGGMGGYGAAGAGTTCGCCGCTATTCTTGAAAACTATGAGATGGATAGCGCCATAAAAATGGCCGAGGAAATTCGCAGGGAAACAGCCGCCCATGTCACGGTGCATGAGAGTGAAAAATTTCGTTTCACAGCAAGCTTAGGCGTAGCGCAGTGGCACAAAGGCGAAATCACGATTGAAGCGGCCCTTGATCGGTCAGACCAAGCGCTCTATAGCGCCAAAGCATATGGTCGGAACCGCGTGGTCGGGTATGAAACGACCTAGCCTTCACCAACAATGACATGTCGCTCTTCCAAAAATTTCAGGACCACCGCTGTAGTAGCAGCCATGATGGCGGTAGCCTTCGCTTTTATGGCACGAGCGCACCCGGTTTACACGTCTCTTACGACCCTTGAATGGAATTCTGCTGACAATTCACTAGAGATCATTCTGGAGATACAATCCCATGAAMTCGCAGATGYCCTGSAGRAAACTACARGTGCCRCRCAGCTCAATGGCCAGCTGGGGYCGCCTKTGGRTCGCTCCGATCAGATTGCGAACTTGATGGATAAGAACGTCGGGCTAAAAATAGCAGGACAACTCGTCAAACCGACTTTCATCGGCAGTGAAACAGTTGGCTCTAATGTTTTTGTTTATATGGAAGTAAACTGGCCAATCGCTCCCAGATCCATCACATTTATCAACACGCTCTTTCTGGATACCCAGCGCGGCCAGATAAACTCAGTTATCGTCAAAGTCGAAGGGGAAAAGCAATCCGCCGAAATAACCAAAACTACTGGCGCTATCACCTTCGAATTCGACTAACTATCTTTACTTGCCTCCTCACAGACACAAAGCTACTGTACCGACCAACCTGTCACCGCACCAGCGCCTTAGAAGTGCAGCCATAATACCAATTTGACTGATGAGTAACGTATGCGACTAAATCCAACAATTGTTCCTGCTTTCTTGCTTATTTCCGCGACCATTTCGCTGGCAGTATCGGCCCAGGACGCGCCAAAACTGCTGCCACAGTCAGCCCAAGAACAACGCCTGATGCAAATGGCCAGACAAAGCGGCAWGATCGCCGGCGGCGCTGAATATTGCCGACTGGACGGCGATGACATTGATACTTTTGTCAGCCGTGCTTATGCTCAAATCGCTGTACAGTCTCGTGACAACATACAAAAAATCTTAGCGCGTCTTGAGTTTAAAAACCTGAAAGTGGCCGCCAGCGGCAAGCAACCGGAAGGCGGCTGTGACAAGCTGATCACCCAGTTCAAAGACATTCTATACAAAAGCGGCTAAGCGGCGGCAGACCGCATTTCTAAGCCGCTGTGATCACTATGCGGTGAACCGTTCCCTCTGAACGGCAGGCCGAAACATTTTGCATTGACTATTTTCTGCCACAATTGAAAACTCCCTTTTAGTTGTCTCCGTTAATTGCGGAGAGACAGCGAGATGAATGGGTGTTCTGTTTCCGCTAGATACAAACATCCATGGAAGCCAACAAAAATAGGGAGAACCACGGTGAAAAACCTGGACACCACACTTCGCCATTTGCTTGCCGGCGTTGCACTGGGCGCGCTTACAATAGCCGCGCCAGCTTTCGCAYTCCAACACGAGCCTGCGAAACCRACAGCCGAGAAAAAGCAAGACGAAAAGAARACMGACGCAGATGCAGAAGACGCTGAGGACGGCGACAAAAAGAAAGATGCAAAAGGCGATGACAAAAAGAAAAAGAAGAAGGACAAAACCCTAGAAGAAGTTGTYGAAAAATTCGARGCAATCGAGGGTTTCTTCAAGATGTACCGGGACAAAAAAACCGGTGACCTCTACATGGAACTAACGGAAGATCAGCTCGGCAAAGAATTTATCTATTTCTCACAAATTGTTGATGGCCCTGGCGCAGGCGGCACTTTCCGCGGCG
>JAESRJ010000083.1 GCA_016764715.1 Kordiimonadaceae bacterium
TACCGCCACAAGGAGAGCGGCACCGACGCTGTAGACCCGGCCAATATGGCGGCGCTCGGCATCAACGGCCAAGCAGACTTTGAAGAAAAATTCCTGTTTCCGCAAACCAATGACGCCAGCAAATGGGAAGAAATTATGACCATCCCCATGCGCTTCAACCGCCTGATGATTTTCCGCCCCCAGCAGTGGCACGATGCTGGCGTCAGCTTTGGTGACTGCAAAGAAAATGGACGCTTAATTTACTTGGGATCGTATAACCTCGCTGGGTATTGATTTTGGCTTTTAAAGAAGAGTGTGCCAATTCTTCGTTTTGGTAAATCGAGGGTCTTCACGCCAATCCGACAGAATGTCATAAATCTCACGGCCCGCACGATCCGATTTAGTAATCGAGCGATCGCAATCATATTGTGAAATGAAATACGATCTTCGACCCTTCACCATGACCTCTAATTGAGTATCAATACCATCGCATATGAGCCCAACATCTTCCTCATGTTCTAATTCAACGGCATAATGCAATTCAGAAATGCGTTGAATATCTTCCCAAACTGAYTTGTCATNRAARGWYMWYYMCTTTTCNYTGAYCWRCYAARTACTCKATKYGAACGAYTTTYCCGTTYGGRTARACCCARATWTCYRYRCCACCYATCATATGACYRTYGYKRTARTRYGCRCCYKGMAWSGACACRCCCAAYWCACTYCGTGSMGARTASGAAYTTGCACNAGCTNSCKRYCAWWAACATCATGCMAATTAMRACTAGCTGTCTCAARCCGTTTTCTCTTTGAATTTGCAGATGTCGATCACTTTGCATTTGGCGCARTCGGGYTTGCGGGCTTTGCAGATATAGCGACCAAACARGATCAGCCAGTGRTGCGCGTGCARCATGAARGGTTCGGGGATCACTTTCATCAARGCRTCTTCGACCTTRTCRACATTYTTGCCAGGCGCGAGGCCGGTGCGGTTTGAGACCCGGAAGATATGCGTATCCACCGCGCATGTCGGGTGGCCAAAGGCGATGTTCAGCACCACATTTGCCGTCTTCCGACCAACCCCCGCCAGCGCCTGCAATTCCTCAAGCGTTTCAGGCACTTTSGAGCCGTGCCGTTCAATTAGGGCTTCACACAGCTTAATCACATTGACGGCCTTTGTATTAAAAAGCCCGATGGTTTTGATATAGGTTTTCAGGCCGTCCACCCCCAGCGCCAGCATTTTCTCCGGCGTGTCTGCCACCGGCCACAGCGCTTTGGTGGCTTTGTTCACGCCCACATCTGTTGCCTGTGCTGACAGCACCACAGCCACTAGAAGCGTGAAATCATTCACATAATCCAGCTCCCCCTCAGGGTCTGGGTTATCGGAGGACAGCCGCTCAAAAAAATCAAAAATCTGCGTACGGTTCAGTTTAGAATATTTACCTGCCATCTACTTAGCCCCCTATCTCTTCAGCAACACCAGCCACAACCCTTGAGAGCCGCATCAGATCAATATCGCGGGACAGCCTGTGGTCACCGCCCGGCWCCAATATCACTTCAACATTGTCGCCGGTAATTTTTTCGGCAATCGCCTGCGCGGTTTGCCACGGCACATCTGCATCTTCGGTTCCTTGGATCAGCCGMACGGGAATATCWAGCGGGATCGGCGAGGCCAAAACCCGGTTTTGCCAGCCGTCGTCAATCAGCGCCTGCGTGATGGTGTAAGGATCATCGCCGTAATCACAGGGCCGCTGCATATAGCCGTTTTCGCGCACTTCGCGGCGTGTCGCCTCATCAAAATCATCCTGCCACATACGCACCGTGAAATCAGGCGCGGCCGCGATGCCGACAAAACCTTTCACCCGGCCCGGGCGCGCAATAGCGGCCAGCAACCCAATCCAGCCACCCATCGATGAGCCAACAATGATTTGCGGCCCTTCGGTAAGCGCATCAAGCACCGCAAGAGTATCCTGCGTCCAAAGGCCAATTGTACCGTCTGCAAAGTCGCCAGACGAGAGCCCGTGCCCCTGATAATCAAACCGCACAAACGCCCGGCCTTCGCGCTGACAAAACGCCTCCAGGGCCGTGGCCTTGCCGCCTTCCATATCGCTTTTAAATCCGGGCAGAAAAACTACGCCMGGCCCTTTACCGSYGGTCTTCTGATAGGCAATTCGGGTACCGTGCGGCGCGGTAAAATACTGAGGCGCTGACATTTAGTTCCGTCTCCCCTGATGGTGCTGGAAATTTCCTGTGATGCGGATACAACCCTATCAGGCCTTAAAGCAAGGCTCAACGGCCAAAACACCCGGCTTTTCTTGACTTCTGGCCCTGTCACCGGTAACCCGCGAGTTCCCTATTTTTACGCTAGCCCACAAGGGCTGGCGCCTTACCTAAAGGATACTTAAGCCATGAGCGAACAATTGAGTGCCAATAACCCGGTCAACCTGCGCCTGCCTGATGGCAGCGTTCGCACGTTTGATGGCCCGGTTACCGGCACCACGCTCGCGGCAGATATTGGCCCGGGTTTGCTGAAAGCGGCACTTGCCATCCATGTGAACGGTGAAATATGGGACTTGTCCCGTGTGATCAGTGAAGACAGCAATGTATCCATCATCACCCGCAAAGACGACGCCGGGCTTGAGCTGCTGCGCCACGACTGCGCCCACATTATGGCCGAAGCCGTGCAAGAACTGTTTCCTAAAACACAGGTTACAATTGGCCCCAACATTGACGATGGTTTCTTCTATGATTTCGCCCGCGACAAACCGTTCACGGAGGACGATTTAGGCGCGATCGAAAAGCGCATGCACGAGATCGTCAAACGTAATGAAGAGATCGTCCGCGAAGTATGGACCCGCGACGATGCGATCGCGCATTTCAAATCGATCGGCGAACACTATAAGGCCGAGATTATCACTGATCTGGACCCAGATCAGGAGATCACCATTTACCGCCAAGGTGATTGGCTCGACTTATGCCGCGGCCCTCACCTGCCTTCAACAGGCAAGCTTGGCGATGCCTTCAAGCTGATGAAGGTTGCCGGCGCATACTGGCGCGGCGACAGCAACAACGAAATGCTGACACGCATTTACGGCACCTGCTGGCGCGACAAAAAAGARCTGAAAGCCTAYCTGCACCGCCTAGAAGAAGCAGCCAAGCGCGACCACCGCAAGCTGGGCCGCGAGATGRACCTGTTCCAYMTGCAGGAAGARGCKSWMGGTWYSGTKTTCTGGCACCCTAAGGGCTATACAATGTGGCTGCAGTTGGAAAAATACATCCGCAACCGCTTGGCGGGCTGGGGTTACGACGAAATTAAAACACCGCAGCTTCTGGACAGTAAGCTTTGGGAACAATCTGGCCACTGGGCCAAGTTCCGCGAAAACATGTTTATCGTGCCGGACGAAATTCCGTCAACTGAAGACGATGCGCCGATCCTTTCTGGCAAAGCCAAGCTGATGGCGCTGAAGCCGATGAACTGCCCTGCCCACATTCAAGTGTTTAAGCAAGGCACAAAAAGCTACCGCGACCTGCCGATCCGGTTCTCTGAGTTTGGCTGTTGTCACAGGAACGAGCCGCACGGTGCCTTGCACGGCATTATGCGCGTGCGCCAAATGACACAGGATGACGGCCATGTTTTCTGTTCGGAAGATCAGATAACAGCTGAGACCATCGATTTCTGTACCCTGCTTTCCAGCGTATACCGCGACCTTGGTTTCCCGGATTTCAAGGTACTGCTCGCCACCCGCCCTGAAACACGCGCGGGTTCTGACGAGGTATGGGACAGGGCCGAAGGCTCGCTGGAAGACGCGCTGAAAGCAACGGGGCTTGAGTACGGCTACGCACCGGGCGAAGGTGCCTTCTACGGCCCGAAGCTTGAGTTCCACCTGAGCGACGCCCTTGGCCGTACGTGGCAGTGCGGAACGCTTCAGTTGGATTACGTRGTRCCCGARCGCCTCGGTGCGACTTATATCGGTGAAGACGGTGCCAAGCATACWCCKGTGATGCTGCACCGSGCGATYCTCGGCACATTAGAGCGTTTCCTCGGYATTATGATTGAGCATTATGCAGGCCGSATGCCTYTRTGGATWKCMCCMGTGCARGCKGTKGTWTCGCCGATTACMTCTGACACSGAYGASTATGCGCGCGAAGTTTACGAYAARCTGATCGCCGCTGGCATCCGYGCTGAGCTKGATATCAGAAACGAGAAAATCAACTATAAAGTCCGCGAGCACAGCCACAAAAAGGTGCCTGCAATCTTCGTTGTAGGGGGCCGCGAGGCGGAGAATGCTTCGGTTAGTGTGCGGCGTTTGGGGTCCAAACACAGCACGGTTTTGGATGCGGATGAGGCAGTTGCGGCACTGGTTGAAGAAGGCCGGATGCCAGACGGCACCGCAGAGGCAGTTGAGAGCAATGATGGCACAGCTGCCACAGCCTAAAAGAGACTGCTAATAACGCCCGATCAAGGCTTTGCAAGATCGGGCGCAAAGGGTATAGTAACAGCGAATCCGGGTACGGATGACATGGTAGTTGAAACAAACATAGGAGACTTGACATACGTAGAGGGAATTTTGCGGGGCCACCAAAGAAAAGCGGGCCACGCGTTAACAATTTGATCACTTCAAACGAAGTGCGTCTAATCGGAGCAGAAGGAGAGAACCACGGTGTCGTTGCAATAGCGGAAGCGATTGTTATTGCGAARMAKAGCGGCCTTGATCTTGTGGAGATCTCACCCAACGCTGAACCCCCWGTATGTAAAGTTCTCGACTTCGGAAAGTTTAAGTACGAAGCCCAGAAAAAAGCCAACCTMGCGCGTAAAAAGCAGAAAACCCAGGAAGTTAAAGAGATTAAGATGCGTCCTGGCATYGATACGCACGACTATAATACCAAGCTTAAAAAGGTKMAYCAGTTCATCGATAACGGTGAYAAGGTGAAAATGACCATCCGKTTCCGGGGCCGCGAAATGGCGCACCAGGAACTGGGCATGGCCGTKTTGAAGCGGGTTGCTGAAGAAATGAAAGAAACTGCTAAARTCGAAGCYCACCCAAAGMTTGAGGGCMGGCAGATGATTATGGTGMTTTCACCAAAATAACAGCCTTCTCGTGGCTGAACAGAAAACCGGCTTTTGGCCGGTTTTTTTGTGTCTGCAGTACGCGGCTCTCTCCTAGTACCGCCACGATTACTGCAAACTCGTGACACTTTTACTGGCTAAACCCTTCGTACAACTAGAAGCGCGAAGGGGAATATAAAATGATAAAAATAGCGTTATTACTGTGCGTAATTTCAATTTCGGCCTGCTCATACAACCCGCAGACGGTCAAACTAGACCCACACATAACAGTTGCGCAAACCAATATTGGGCAAGGGAGAGAAGTAGCAATCAAAGTTGTAGATGAACGGCCCAGTCAAACGGTCGGCCTCCGTCGCGGCCTGCTATTCGAAGGCGCGCGGATCACTACTAATCAAGACGTATCCCTTGTTTTTAATGCGGCATTCAAAGAAGCGTTGGCCACCATGGGCTTTACCCCCGTGCCCTATTCCCAGTACCATCCAAATGCCCTGAAGATCGATATCAAGGACCTAAGCTATTTCACCTCCACCGGCTACTGGACCAGCGGAATTCATACCAATATCTCCGCAAAAGTCACCTTGGGTGCGGCCAGCAACCCCTTTGAGAGCTTTTATAGTCACGGCGACGAAAAGCGGCATTTACTGATCCCATGGGCAGGTGAAAACACCCAGATCATCAACGGCACGGTTTCGGCGTTTATCAACGAATTGRTCRCTGATCAGGCGCTCTTGGAAGTTTTGCTAAGAACACCGCCCCAAACCAGTTAGGYTATTCAAACAAAAAAGGCCGGYTTTCSAAGTCGGCTTTTGCTCCTGATTTCGCTGAGCACTCAAAGGCCGCTGGCGGTTGCAGCATTCGTATTCCCGTATTTCCATCTTAATTCTTTCCATGAAACTCCATATTCCGCTATATTCAACTAGAATTCCTCGTTGGAATTCCGAAGAATGGCTCATGTTATCAAACACCTAACAAGCAGTGCTCAAGCGCACAGCACGACAGGAGACCAACATGAAGTTTGGCGAATATTTACGACAGAGACGTGAAGCGAACGGCTGGACCCAGCCCGAGGCGGCGGCGAGGGCAGATATTGAACAATCTTACCTTTCCAAAATGGAAAACAGCAAATCCTACCCGTCTGAAGAGATCTTCAGCAAATTGGTGGCTACGTACGAGATTGATGTGGCCGCGATGAGCGACGCCATCGAATCGGCGGAACTCGACCGGCTGCGGGAAATTGCAGATGTGCGCGCGACGGTCCTCAACCGGCAGAAGAACGAAGTGCGTTTTATGCGCAGTTGGCTTGTTGCTGGCCTTATTATGGTAATGATTGGCGGATCCGCGCTCGGCCTTTCTTACGCATTGCCAGGCGAAATTCACAGGGAGTATCTGTACCGATCTGACGGAGTCATATTACCAGGTGAGTCCCCTATGTCTTTCGCGATGCTTGGTGCAGGGGGTGCTAGCGCTAAAAATTTATCAGCACGTGTGCTGTATGACTATGTCAGCTTCAACGATAACCGAGGGCAATCCTATATAAATGAAGTCGATGGCGGTTTCCGTGTTTACACAATCTATGATCAGCGAGTACGGGTAGACCTCTCGCCACTCCGTTGGCTTTTTGCACCAGCTTTCATGTTCATCCTCGGCGGCATGGCTTGCTTCTATATCGCCCGTCGCTGGCGGTAATGATTTCGAGCCTGAGGGAAAGCTCTCAGGCTCTTCTCTCCGGGCGGGTACCAGTTCGGATATTCCCCTCCTGATAGCTCCGCGCTTCAGAAAAGCGCTGCTTTTCAGCGCAGCAGCCCCTATATTCACTGAAATGCACCAATATTCATCTGGCATGCGCGCCGTGACTTCAGAAGAATACACCGTGTTTACAGCAATTTAGGGGGACCCCATGACRTTCGGTGAGTATCTAAAAGCACAGCGCGAAAAAGCAGGCTGGACCCAGCCCGAAGCAGCAGCCAAAGCAGGGATTGAGCAATCCTACTTGTCAAAGCTTGAAAGCGGCAAAAATTATCCGTCAGAAGAGTTCTTTGACAAGCTTGTAGCAGTTTACGGCTTTGACGTGGATGACCTGCGCAACAAAGTCGCGTCTCAGGAACTCCATAAGCTCCGGGAAATCTCCCTCGTGCGCAGCGCGATTCTACACAAGGAAAATGCCGCTGTTTGGTTTGTACGCAATTGGATGATGGCAGGTGCAGTCTTATTAATTTTGGGGACCACCTTCGTGGTTTATCAGGGCATTCAGGGATTCGTAGCAGAATTCAGCTACAAATACCGTTCTCAAGGCATCATCAGGGACGGTGAAACCGTTCGCGCTTTTGAAATTCTGAAAGAACGAGAAGAAAGAGCCCRCAATGTYTTCGAGTCTATTGATCCTAGCAGCGCTTATTCTCTCACCTTTGGTCCAAAACCGGGTGAGGCTTATAGCGACCGATTGAAGTATCACACC
>JAESRJ010000364.1 GCA_016764715.1 Kordiimonadaceae bacterium
TAAAAAATATTATACATTGAAATCGCAAAAAATAAGAAATTTTATTTAGAGGGATTCAATTAGATCTAAATCCGATAATTATTCAAGGTTTTACCCAACAAAAAAAGGCTTCAATTATTTTGAAGCCTTTTTTAATTGGATTAAAAATATACTATTTAGAAGTATTGAACAACGTGGAAGTCAAATATTACCTCCAATTAAAATTGAAATATATAACTCGTTAGATGGAATAAATTACTCGAAAATAACAGAGCAAAAAGTTGAATTGAATAAAACTCGGGTTCATCAATTATCCATTAGTTTTAAAGAACAAAAAATTAAATATTTAAAAATTAAAGCACTAAACAGAAATGTTTTAATTAACGAAGAAGGCCTTATAACAAAATCTTGGATTTTTGCCTGTTGGCGAAAACGACCGTTTAATCGGTATGGTCACTGACCGCGACATCGTGACACGCGCCGTTGCCCAAAACTGGGAAACAACACGCCAAGTCCGCGATGTTATGACACCACAAACATATTACTGTTACGACGATCAAACAGCCGAAGAAATCTGCCAAAACATGGCGGAACTTCAGGTACGCCGTATGCCCGTTGTGAACCGTGAAAAACGCCTTGTCGGTGCCGTTTCATTTGGTGACTTGGCTCAGGCCACGAAGGCCGAATTGGTTGGTCAAACAGAACAACAAATCACAGCGCCATTGCAACAATCGCAAGCGGCCTAAACGATTTAAAAAACTATTTTGATAAAAGGGATGCAAGGAAACTTGTGTCCCTTTTGTTTTTGATTTAAGAAAGAGATGAATTGCAACCGTAGCTCAGCTGGATAGAGCGCTGCCCTCCGAAGGCAGAGGCCGTGGGTTCGAATCCCACCGGCTGCACCATTGAAATAAAGGCGTTCCTTTGACGACTATAAATTCACCATATGACGTGATTGTAATCGGCGCGGGCGCGGCCGGAATGATGTGTGCGGCCACGACGGGCGGCCTTGGGAAAACTACGCTCCTTTTGGATCATGCGAAAAACCCTGGTGAAAAAATTCGTATCTCTGGCGGCGGACGCGCGAATTTTACAAACATATATACCAGCCCCGATAATTTTTTATCCGCCAATCCTCATTTTTGTAAATCTGCGCTTAAACGCTATACTCAATACGATTTCATTGATTGGGTTGAAAAACATTCCATCGATTATCATGAAAAAAAGCTGGGGCAATTATTTTGCGATGGATCGGCCAAACAAATTATTCAAATGTTATTGGATGAATGCAGCGCTGGCGGCGTCACTGTCTCCATGGAGACATCCATTCAATCCGTTGCCAAAGACGGCGATCTTTATGCGGTGAAAACAAACAACGGCGACCACACATGTAAATCCCTTGTGATTGCAACGGGCGGTCTGTCTATCCCCAAGATTGGTGCGACATCATTTGGGCATAAAATCGCGGAACAATTTGGCTTAAACGTCCTCCCTTTACGCGCGGGCCTTGTTCCCCTCACCTTCCAAGACGAGATTCTGGAATTGTGTAAATCTTTATCCGGTCTATCGGCCGAGGCCACAATTACATGCGATAAAACATCCTTTTCCGAAGGGCTTTTATTTACGCATAGAGGCCTGAGCGGGCCATCCATTTTGCAAATCTCTTCCTATTGGAATGATGGCGAAAATATCATTGTGAACCTCATCCCCGAAACAGATGTTTCACAGCATCTGAAAGATCGGAAAACAACATCACCCAAACAAGATATCACAACCACCCTTTCTGAACTCCTTCCGAAACGTTTGGTGCAGGCGATTTGTGATAAAGAAAATATTCATGGACGCCTTGCGGATCTTAGCAATGAACGCATCGAAACAATGGGACGTTCGATCAACGCATGGACAATAAAGCCAAATGGCACCGAAGGGTACAGAACGGCCGAGGTTACTTTGGGCGGCGTTGACACAAATGAACTATCCTCCAAAACAATGGAATCTCAAAAGCATAAAGGACTGTTTTTTATTGGCGAAGTCGTCGATGTCACGGGACATTTAGGTGGGTTTAATTTTCAATGGGCGTGGTCATCGGCGTTTGCCGCCGCTCAGCACGTTTAAAAAACAATCATAATTTCGCCTCTATTTTTGTATACTTCATAATAATACGCAGAACAAAGGGGCCATCAATGACGGACGAAAAACACCTCACCGCAGATATTTGTATCATTGGCGCAGGGTCAGGCGGCCTATCCGTGGCATCGGGGACGGCGCAACTCGGCTTAAAAACAATTCTCATTGAAAAATCCGAAATGGGCGGGGATTGCCTGAACACTGGATGCGTCCCATCAAAGGCATTGATAGCGGCCGCAAAACGCGCCGAAGAACACCGAAAATCAGATATAAAAGGCATCAAAGGACACGAGCCTGACATTGATTACGCAGCCGTCAAAGACCATGTTCTGGACACCATAAAAATCATTGAACCTCATGATTCACAAGAACGGTTTGAAGGCCTTGGCGTGCATGTTATTCGCGAACACGCAACATTCATAAATTCCAAAACTGTACAGGCCGGCGCCTTCACAATTAAGGCCAAAAAATTCGTGATCGCCACAGGGTCACGCGCCGTTATTCCACCGATCAAAGGGCTCAACCCCGATCGGGTTCTCACCAATGAAAATTTATTTGAACTGCGTGAAAAACCAGACCACCTTCTTATCATTGGTGGCGGGGCTATTGGATTGGAAATGGCGCAAGCGCATAAACGTCTCGGGTGTAAAGTCAGTGTGTTTGACATGGGGAATATTCTTCCGCGCGATGATCAAAAAAACGTAGCGATCGCACGCGAATGCCTCAAAAAAGAAGGCGTTGCTCTCTATGAAAACATTCAAATCGAGCGGATTACTCATGACGACCGTGATGTAACCATCACAATGAATGACAATGGAAAAACCCGTGACATTAACGGGTCTCATATCCTTGTCGCCGCAGGACGAAAACCTGCCACAGATGATTTAGGACTGGACGCCGCGAATATAAAACACACACCGCGCGGTATAACCATCGACACGCGCCTGCGTACATCAAACAGGCACATTTTTGCGATTGGGGATGTGTCTGGCGGCCCGCAATTTACCCATGTTGCAGGATATCACGCGGGGATCATCATCCGCCAAGTTTGCTTTAAAATTCCTGCAAAGATCAATTACGACGCCCTGCCATGGGTCACATATCTTGACCCTGAAATCGCGCAAGTTGGCTTAACCGAAGACAAAGCAAAGGAGAGATATGGCGACACAATAAAAATCGTCGAAAGCGCGTTTTCTGACAATGATCGCGCGATATCCGCGCGCGCAACAACGGGGCAAATTCGTGTTATCACATCGAAAAAAGGCCGCATTCTTGGCGCATCGATTATCGGGCCACACGCTGGAGAGCTGATCGGTGTATGGGCGCTCGCGATATCCTCCAAATTAAAAATAAGCGCCATAACAAGCATGATCACCCCTTATCCAACCCTTGGTGAAATCAACAAACGCGCCGCGGGCGCATGGTACACGCCAGCGCTCTTTAGTGAGAAAACACGTAAAATTGTGGCCTTCTTACAAAAATTGCCGTTTTAAAAAAGACGATCTTGGAGCCATATAATGGATGGATACGCCGCAAGCCATATCCAAAAAAACCGGTTAAATCCAAACAGGCATGCATTCGCCAAATGAAATAACGTCGCCACGCAAAGCCCGATCATAAGTGTCGTTTGCGTTAAAAGTGAAAACGGAAAACAAAGCTCGAATATCATGACTGCCCATGACATGAAAAACAGCAAACGTGGCCAATGCGCCAGACCTCTTAAATTCTCGCTCACTGGATAGGTTGAAAATTGAAATACATCTTGTAACGCGCGGCCATTTCGCCATTCGGGGTTTATAATTTTAACCCACCCCGCGATCAAGTATGACAAGATCAATTGAACCGCCAAATATCCAAAAATATACTCTTTCCATTCTTGTGTCGGCATGAAGTAAGACAAAGACACGCACCATAAAATAAGATGGCTCATGCGGTCACTGCCTCCGTTATATGGCCCTTGGAATCGTTTCAAAATAAAAAGGCCAACCACGCATAAAAGAAGGCAAACCCATTGTGTTTGAACCCCAACCATCAAAACGACACTAAGGATTAAGCGTGGAATAAAGATAATTCGATCCACCTTGCTCCCTCGAATATGTTCCGCGCTTTGTTGAATAAAAGCCCACGCCAAAAGAATCTCAGTCAGACGGATCGCAAGATCAAAGCTCATAAATATTCACCCTTATGAATCTCATGAATATCGGATAAAAATGTTTCAGATTCTTTTAAAATTTCCTCCTCTCTGTGCGTAAAAATCAGCCTAAATTGAACGAAAGAAAAACCGTCGCTCTCTTTTATATCCGCTTGAATACGGTTTAAAATTTCTTGATAACTATGCTCGGTTGGCTTTTGCATGAGGCGTTCTGCGCAACTGACAAGGAACAAATTATCATTCCATCGTGGATTCCACACCATGCGCGTCATCATATTAAAAAATGATATCGTCACAGGGCGTGGTCGAAAAATTTTCCAATTCCGCACGGGTGTTTTCTTATTTTTAATCAATGAAAATTCAATCCGCGGCGATGGCGCAATTGTATCAAAAAATCGCCAAGACGGAATGAGCGCCGGAAGAACTAATTTTAAAGTTTGAAACATAAATTTCACAGTACAGTCTTTCACAAAAACCATCAAGAAAAGCGGAAGAGCTTTTCACTCCTCCGCTTTTCTTTCATTTTATAAATGTTCAGACTAAAATCTGTATGACGTTCCAACACCAAAAATCCAAGGGTCAAGGTCAACATTGGGAGCAGACAGAGCCGTCGCACCAGAGTTCACCGTCACATCAACATCCAGATTGATATATTTAACATCCGCGTTAAAGCCCCAATGATCGCTTAACCAATAGTCAAATCCAGCCTGCACCGCATACCCAAATCCGCCATCAACTTCTAGATTATTAAATCCATCTGCTGAATTATCATCTTCATTAAAGAACATAGAATAGTTCAAACCCGCACCCACATATGGTGAAAATTTAGAATCGGGTTGGAAGTGATATTGCAACGTTAGGGTTGGAGGCAAAATCCATGCATCGCCCAATGTATTTGTTCCAGCGCGGATTGTATGGTTTGCCGTTGCCGCAATCAGTTCTGCCGCGATATTTTTTGTGAAGAAAAATGTCACATCGAATTCAGGAACATAGGAATGTTCAACATCTGTCTTTGATCCTGTTACAGTTTCTTTTCCGTCACCATCGGCATGAATCGTGATCAAACGACCACGAAGCTGCCAACGCTCTTTATCCCAAATTCCATCAAAATCTTGCGCTGATGCTGTCGCAGACACTCCGCCCAGACAGACAGATGTCAAAAGAGCCATCTTTAATATTGTTTTTCTCATTCTTTTTTCTTCCTTTTAAATTACGTTCACGCCATTCATATTTTCATCGACAAACGCTATCATAAATTAACAAAATAACAACTCTCCCCTCTTGAAATTATACACTACGCCTTTAAACGCACCTCTCTAAACCGCTTCAATGATCATCTATCCCCATATAAGCCTTCATACGAACGCACCCACACCCATTTGACCAAGAATACCTCTTTGAAAAAAAAAACGATTCGTTACTATGGGATGCATATTCAATACGAAGTAAGGAAACAACCCCGATGAGAGTGTCTCAATTTTTAACAAAAACCACAAAAGACAGCAACAAAGCAGACCCAAGCCGCAATGCGAAATTGCTGACGCGCGCGGGGTACATTGATAAACTTATGGCTGGGGCTTACTCCTACTTGCCTCTTGGTTTACGTGTTTTGAATAAAATTGAGAATATCGTTCGCGAAGAAATGAACGCGATCGGCGCGCATGAAATTTTGATGCCGGCTCTTCAACCCAAAGACATCTGGGACACAACGGGACGATGGGACACCGTCGATATTTTATATAAATTAAAAGGCGCCGGAGATCAGGATTTGGCCCTAGGCCCAACCCACGAAGAGGTTGTAACCCCCCTCATTACCCAATACGTACAATCTTATCGCGACCTTCCCAAGGCCGCCTATCAAATTCAAACGAAATTTCGTGATGAAATTCGTCCACGTTTTGGCGTGATGCGAGCACGTGAATTCATCATGAAAGATGCCTATTCTTTCTGCATTGATCGTGAAGATATGGCTGTGACGTATCAACGCATGCATGATGCTTATAGCCAGATTTTTACTCGTTTGGGTTTAACATTTCGTGCCGTAGAAGCAGACAGTGGCAATATTGGCGGTGCAACGTCACATGAATTTCAAGTATTAGCACAATCAGGGGAAGACGTTATTGCTTACAGTGACAGCAGTGACTATGCTGCTAACGTGGAAAAAGCAACAGCGCTGATACCACAAGGTAAACGCCCTACGCCTTCTGCTGATATGGCAATAGTAGATACACCCACCCAATGCACTATTGATGCTGTTAGCGAATTTCTTAACTTGCCGAAAGAAAAAACGGTTAAAGTATTATTGGCCAAAGGTCACGATGATAGTTTAGTTGCACTGGTGCTACGAGGTGATCATCAACTCAATACCATTAAAGCTAACCAACATCACTTAGTTGCCGAGCCTTTTGCTTTTGCAGAGGAACAAGAAATTGTGCAAGCACTTAATTGTCCCTTAGGTTTTATTGGACCAATTGGTCTAAAAGAATTAGGCATTCCCATCATAGTTGATCATGATGCAGCACAATTAAGTGATTTTTGTTGTGGCGCTAATCAACAGGGAAAACATTTAACCCATGTCAACTGGGGCCGTGATTGTCCACAACCCGATGATATTACAGATTTACGTAATGTGGTTGCAGGTGATGCCAGCCCTGATGGTCAAGGACAATTGAACATTACTCGTGGTATCGAAGTTGGCCATATTTTTCAACTGGGTGACAAATATAGCCAAACGATGAAGGCTACGGTACTGAATAAGCAAGGTAAAAATATCCCCTTACAAATGGGTTGTTATGGCATCGGAATTTCACGTATTGTTGCTGCCGCTATTGAGCAAAGTCACGATGCCCGTGGCATCATCTGGCCTAAAGCGATGGCACCTTTCGATATTGTTTTATTACCCATGAACTATCATAAATCACATCGTGTGCGAAAAACGTGTGATGCGTTGTATGAACAATTGCAGCAAGCAGGATTTGACGTGTTATTTGACGATCGCAAAGAACGCCCGGGCGTATTATTTGCCACCGCAGATTTACTTGGCATCCCACATCGTTTGCTAGTCAGTGAAAAAGGTATTGATCAAGGCACACTGGAATATAAAGCACGCAGTGAGCAAACTAGTCAAGATGTTAATTTAACTGAGGTTGTTCTATATCTAAAAAAATATTGGTAGGACGAATATATATCCCCTTGTTTGTTATAAAACAAGGGGATATAGTGATGTTCCTTTAGT
>JAESRJ010000084.1 GCA_016764715.1 Kordiimonadaceae bacterium
TGATCAATTTTTTGCTGATTTTGGCGACTTCGGTAGCGTATCGTGTTCATTTGAATAGTTATTTGTAACATTCAATTCAATTAACAACCCGGCTTCTCAATAACTTTTGAATGTGCGATGGTGCCGAAGTCAGGGGTAACAGTGGCAACATTGAAGGACAAAAGTATGGGCAACCGCTTATGGCTTTKGCTATTGCCGGGCTATTACTGACTGCCCTCGTCTCCTTTCCGATTGTCACCCACACTGGATATTTAGCGGGTTTCGCAGGCTCAAAAAGCTGGCTAGGCGAAATGCTGCCCGCACTCGGATCGTGGGTTGATTATGTAGCGGGCGCAGTTGCCAGCACGGACCAGTCTCATCCRTTTTTATTCTATATGTCTGACTGGTTGGTGTTCGCKCATATAGCAATTGCTCTNTTTTTTGTAGGAGCATACCRGGACCCTATACGTAATATATGGATTATCGAAGCGGGACTAATTACGTGCGTTCTGATTATTCCTCTGGCTACCATCGCTGGTGAAATACGCGGCATTCCGCTGTGGTGGCGGCTAGGAGATATGAGCTTCGGCATTGTTTGCTTTATCCCGCTTTGGATTGCCCGAAAATGGACCCGAGATCTATCCACAACGAYGGACAAGACCTGAGACGATCAAAACCTCCAGCCCTCTTCATAAAYAGCCGCGAGTAAGCCGACCCTAAAGACAATATATGGAATGCTACATATGCCGCACCATGTCCGTCTAAAAAAGGCTTTTTACGCCCCCTAAATTACGAGMTTCCRSYTGAYWTACAGTACCTTGAACGGTCAACTCGCTGCCATATTCAGAATGGTTTTTTACAGTTATGCACCACCGGGGGTCTACCATGCTAAAGAAAATTATTCTTGTCCCTCTATGGACGAGTTAACTTTTAACAGCAGAAAAACTTTTAGAAATAACGCACTAATCGGATCCTTCGCCCTGAAACTATTTGGATTGCCTGTGGTTCGTATCGTTCTTGCCCGCGTAATGACTAACTTCCGCTGGCTGTTGTTACGCTCCAAAATGCGTGAGAACGGCGCGACACTGCGGCACATGCTGCGAATAAGCAGGCTAAGGTGCCCCTTATAACCGCTTCAGAATTGAAATCACGCTAGCAGAAACGAAARAACCGCCGCATAGTGCCNCGGCAAACCAATCGCSTNTCGAAYTCAAGGAMAATAGAAAATGAAACCGCACCGCCTCATGGCTGTAACCGCAGCATTCGTTATAGGCCTTTCTGCAGGCAGCTACGGATCGGATACGTTAGATTCTGCAAAGGCCTTCAAACAAATGAGCGAGCTGGTCGGAGTGTGGAAACCCGAAGGCGCCGCCAATTCYACTTTCAGCATTTCTTTTGAGTTCACTGCCAACAAAACGGTGTTGATGGAAACTTGGCTAAGAGGCGACAAAAAGCACTCGCTTACTGTSTACCACTTAGACGGCGAAARTCTGCTAGCGACGCATTATTGCCCGCAAGGCAACCAGCCGCGTTTAAAAATGGACACACTGTCCCAGGACAACATAATTAAATTCAGTTTCATGGATGCGACGAATTTGGCAAATACCGATCAATCCCACCAACATTCTCTGAGCTTTAGCTTGCAGCAAGGCGGCGCTATTCTTTTAAGAAACGAAACCTATTTAAGCGGTGAAGGCATTGATGCTTCAGAACTAAAACTGGTTCGCGCAGGYAAGGYGACTACACAGTAGTTGATTCTATGCTTTTGCTAGCATTGCGCCCATCATTTCGTGCACTTTATTCACCGCTTTAAGYGGGCGCAGCATTACCTTAAATTCGGTAATTTTGCCCWCATCGTTCCACGTGATCATATCAATGCCGTCGATACGGATCCCGTCGATAACGGTATTGAWTTCAATAACAGCGCCGTTCTCCGATAAATATTCCCCAACGTAGGCAAAGTCATCGCCGCTCAGCACTTTGCCCGCAGCTGACAGATACAGAAAAGTAATCGCCTTACCTTCTTGCGGGGTATGAACAACCGGCGAATGAAACACCACATTATCAGCTAGCATATCGCTCAGCGCTTGGGTGTCGTGTGTGGTGACAAAATCATACCATTTCTGCAGGTTCACTTTGCTCATTTCATATCCTTACATCAAGAAAAAGGACGCTGGTGCAATTAGCACCAACGCCCAATAACGTTAAGTCAAATCAGCTGGGTTTCAACTACTGCCACGGAATTTATTGTTCCGCGGGAAGCCCATAGGAGGAAGCCGGCCTGCGTTGCCGCGCTTGCCTGTCCAAGGCGTAAGGTCTGTTTCAGTACGCCACCGATCGCCGGAGCCACCCATKGGCCACGTTAGTCCTTCTTCGCGGTGGAAGGTGATCACATCTGCAAGCGCCGCGCCTTTRTAGCGCTGCAAAGCAACACCCTGCCCGCGGTTCATYGTTGGCAACTCGTCAAGGCCAAACACCAGCAGTTTACGGTTTTCTCCGATCACAGCCAYRCTGTCGCCKTCAACCACAAAACAGTGGGTAGCAACGGCTTCGCCTGGTAGGTTAAGGATCTGTTTGCCGCCTTTTTTCAAAGCAATAGCGTTATCGACTTCAGTCATGAAGCCTTTGCCAATTGAGGAAGCAACAAACAACTTTCCGCCCGGCACAGCCTTCAACAGCGCGATAATCTCGTCATTCGCGCCCATATCGACCATCAGGCGCACAGGCTCCCCTGTCCCGCGTCCACCCGGCAATTTATCGCCGCCCAGCGTGAACAGTTTTCCGTTCGTGGCAAAAAGGAAGATTTTATCTGTCGTATAGGCATGAAACCGAAATCTCTCTTCGTCGCCCTCTTTGTATTTCAGTACTTCTTCAGCCTTACTGTGGCCCTTCAGCGCCCGTATCCATCCGCGTTTCGAGCAAATCACTGTGATTGGTTCTTTTTCAATCATCGCTTCAGGTGGCACATATATAACATCTGGCACGTCCRCGAAAAGTGTACGGCGTTTGCCTAATTCCGTTTCCTGACCAAATTTGCGTTTGATTTCGAGGATGCCTTCGCCAACGGTAATCCACTGAAGATCAGAGGATGCGATCARCGCYTTCAGTTTCTTGCCTTGAGCTGCCAAYTTGTCGTKCTCGGTACGGATTTCMATTTCTTCAAGCTTACGCAARGACCGCAAGCGCATATTMAGRATCGCTTCAGCYTGMACRTCTGTCAGYTTAAAGGCYYTAATCAAACCGGCCTTRGCRTTRTCTTCTTCRCGGATAATKCGGATCACTTCATCCARRTTWAGGAAMGCAACCATATAACCGGAAAGTATCTCCATCCGGTGCTCAACTTTATTGAGCTTAAAGTTGCTACGCCGCAGCAATACTTCAATCTGATGATCAAGGAAGCTTTCGAGCATTTCCTTAAGCGACAGCACCCGAGGCCGGTGATCAGAGGCAATCACGTTCATATTGAGGGAAAAACGCGTCTCAAGCTCCGTCAGCTTATAGAGGCTTTCCATCAGTACCTTATCGTCAACCGTGCGGTTTTTAGGCTCTATAACAATGCGAATATCTTCGGCAGATTCGTCGCGCACGTCGGTTAAGATCGGTAATTTTTTGTCCGAAATCAGATCGGCTATTTTTTCTATTAATTTGGATTTTTGAACCTGATACGGAATTTCAGTAACCACGATGTTATATAGGCCGCGCGGCAGCTCTTCCCGTTCCCACTTAGCCCGCAAGCGGAATGACCCACGCCCGGTCTCGTACGAATGAAGGATGCTCTCCTTGGGCTCAACTATCGTGCCGCCAGTTGGGAAATCGGGACCCTGAATATGCACCAGCAAATCACGAACAGTAACTTCCGTCCCAGGATTACGGCGCGCTTCAATAAGAAGTTGCATGCCGTCAACAAGTTCACCGACATTGTGCGGGGCGATATTTGTGGCCATACCCACGGCAATACCGGTGGAACCGTTCGCAAGCAAATTTGGAAAAGCTGCTGGGAAAACAATAGGTTCATCGTCCTCGCCATCATATGTCTCGCGCATATCAACGGCGTCTTCTTCAAGGCCTTCCATCAGCGCAGCGCCAACTTCGGTTAGCCTTGCTTCTGTGTACCGCATCGCAGCCGCATTATCGCCGTCAATGTTACCGAAGTTGCCCTGACCGTCCACCAGCGGATAGCGAACCGAGAAATCCTGSGCCAAACGCACCAAAGCRTCATAAACAGACTGGTCKCCGTGCGGATGATATTTACCGATCACGTCGCCGATGACACGCGCGCATTTTTTGTAGCCTGTCTTGGGATCAAGCTTCAATAACCGCATGGCATAGAGCAAGCGCCTATGCACAGGCTTCAGCCCGTCTCGTACGTCAGGCAGAGACCGCGACATGATTGTAGCCAATGCGTACGCTAAATAGCGATCGCTCAACGCCTTGGAAAAAGGCGTCTCAATGATATTTTCAGGGAACTCAGAATGTTGTGACATGCGGCGACTATATCAGCAAGATTTTAGATGGCTACAAGATGTTGTGGTTTTCCACAGAAATTTTGCATTCATGGCTACGGGTGGGGTTGAACTGCCGCYAAAAGSGATGAAAACAACCGCTCGCGYGCTGCKGGYTGGCCTTTACCRTGCACAATCCAAATATTTCGTCCAAGAAAATGCCCGGTTAGTTTGAGGCCCTTTATCACATCATCCAGTGAAGGGGCYGATACAGGCTTAGCCAATAGAAAATCAGGAAGKTCAAGCAATCGGCCCYYATAMGGCATGCCAGCTTCWSCRCTWACYGCSCGKCCAGACTTTGGMGARACATRAATRAGGTTTTCATGCGTACCAGTAGAAGCACATTCGCTGAGATCCAAGCCAAAGCCAACTGCCGTTAGTATGCCGAGCTCAAGCTTTGTCAGTGCAGCGGCCCATTCCCTTAGCCCGCTGCTGTCATGCTCTAACAGTTCTAATATTGCTGTCAGGCCAGTATAGACGCTTTCGTGCTCTTCCCGCTCGTTCATCGTCGACGCAACGGTTGCGATAACCGCCGAAAGCGCCGAAAGCCTGCTGCCGTCGCCCATCATCAACCCAWGAGGGCTATGAATAAGCTCAACGGTAAAGCGGCCAAGGTTTGTCTCAAGCCGTGACCGCCACGTAACGGCCAGTCTGTTACCAGGCTGCAAGTTCGCTTTGTTACGGCGCCCTAACCCACCTTTGATAAACCCACGCGCACGGCCGTGGTGGGGCGTSAYYWCSWCKRSGACGGCGTCGGCATCACCGAGGCGCGCGGCAGAAAGAACAATAGCTTCGTCTGTCCACTCCACGCTGCGCCCCTACGAATTCGGTGAGTTTTTAGTCGACAAAATCGAGGCCCATATCGCGGTACATCGCACGGTCATCAGCCCAACGCTCTGTTGTCCTTACGTGTAGGAACAAATGGACCCTATGACCAAACTCTGTTTCCATTTCTTCGCGTGCCATTTGGCCGAGAAGCTTGAGCATACTGCCGCCCTTACCGATCACGATGCCCTTCTGCGTTTCGCGCTGAACATGAACTATCTGTTCAATACGAACCGACCCATCATCGCGCTCGTCCCACTTTTCTGTCTCAACCGTTGTGTGGTACGGCAGCTCGTCATGTAGGCGCAGGTATATTTTCTCACGCGTGATTTCAGACGCTAACAGCCGCATGGTSACATCCGCGATCTGGTCTTCTGGGTACATCCACGGGCCAACCTGGGCTTGTGCCGCCAAATGGGCYTTCAAATCGGCAACGCCATCACCCTTTAAGGCAGAAATCAGGAACGTATCCGTAAACAGGCCMGTGTCGTTCAGCTCCTGCATCATTGCCAATAAGCCGTCCCGACGCATACCATCAATTTTGTTGAGAACGAGAATTGGCTTCGCTTTAGCGCGTTTGAGGCCGACAATAATGGTATTCACTTCATCGGTCAGCCCTCTACGTGCATCGACTAGCAGCAGTGTTGTTTCGGCATCTTCGGAGCCTTTCCAAGCAGCTTTCACCATTGCGCGGTCGAGCCTGCGCTTTGGTTCAAAAATACCGGGTGTATCAATGAACACCAACTGTGTACTTTCAAACATACCGATGCCGGTNATGCGTGTGCGGGTTGTTTGCGCTTTGTGSGTAACAATCGCCACCTTAGCACCAACAAGCGCGTTCAAAAGTGTTGATTTTCCAGCGTTTGGAGCTCCTARCAGAGCAACAAAGCCGCAGCGTTTTTCTTGTTCTGGCGTCTTCGCCATCAGTTTTCTCCAGAAAGTTTTTTATAGAGCATCTGCGCAGATGCCTGCTCAGCCAACCGTTTGGCTGAACCCTTCGCTGAGGCGGCACCTTTGCCTTCAACGGTCGCTTTAATTTTGAATATCGGGTCGTGGTCAGGCCCTGTGCGGTCAGTAACTGTGTACACCGGAAGCGGCAATGCTCTTGCTTGACACCATTCCTGCAACAGAGTTTTACTGTCCCGAATAGAGTCCAGCACTGCGCCCGCAGCAAGCGGTATCCAGTGTTGGCGAATGAATTTGTCTACCACCTCAAAACCAGCGTCGAGGTAAATTGCCCCGATCACACTTTCGCACACATCAGATTGAACAGCTTCCTTGGTGCGAGTACCTTCGCTTTCGGCACCCGGCGTCAGAAAAATCGCGTCGACAATACCGAGTTTTACTGCCATCTCGGCCAGTGTTTCCTTGCGAACCAGCGACGCAAACCTGCGGTTCAAGCTGCCTTCTGCTTCGYTGGGAAAGGCTTCCAAAAGCCACGTAGAAATTACTAGCCCTAGAACCCTGTCSCCGAGAAACTCAAGGCGTTGGTAGTTATAAGTGCCCGACAAAGAGGGATGGGTTAAAGCCTCCTCTAAAAGGGCAGGGTTTTCGAAATGGTGCCCAACCAATTCAGTTGGCACTTCCCTTTTGATATTTTTCTTAGCCATCAAACGCGTGCTTCATCCATAAGGCGGCGCATTTCAACAATAGAGGCTTCCAGCCCGTGGAATATCGCCTCACCAATAAGGAAATGCCCGATATTCAATTCCATCAGTTCGGGAATTACTGCGATATCTTGAACCGTRGTGTAACTTAAGCCGTGCCCTGCATGCATCTCAAGSNNCTTSTCAYNNAACCRTATYTMGMKGCAGYSCGRATGCGYTCMARTTCTTCAAGMCGYGCMTCGCCWGTTTTTTCRCWGTAGGMGCCRGTRTGCAGTTCMGYMACMGGCGCMCCAAGYGAYARYGCYGCATCRAGCTGYTCRAYRTCAGGRTCWACAAAYAKGCTSACACGAATTCCRGCRYCRGAAAGCTCMTTCACAAAATGYTTYAGMCGRTTATGTTGGCCAGCAACATCAAGCCCGCCTTCCGTAGTTAACTCCTGACGTTTCTCAGGCACAAGACAGCAGGCGTTTGGTTTATGGCGGAGCGCTATCTCCAGCATTTCGTCTGTTGCCGCCATTTCGAAGTTCAGCGGTACGGTTAAAACGTCAGCAAGAGTTGTGATATCATCATCTGAAATA
>JAESRJ010000273.1 GCA_016764715.1 Kordiimonadaceae bacterium
ATCGAAATATTCGACCATCCCGCGTTCGGCCGGGTGCTGGTGCTGGACGGCTACATTCAGGCAAGCCAAGCCGATGAATTTATTTATCACGAGATGGCTATTCATGTGCCGCTGCTTGGTAGAGCGCGCACCGATACAAGCGTGCTGATTATCGGCGGCGGTGAGGGCGGTGCCCTGCGCGAGGCCCTGAAACATGATTTTGTCACCAGCGTTAAAATGGTTGAGATAGATGAACGTGTCGTAGACCTATCAACTGAGTATCTGCAGGTAAACGGCGACTATGAAGACCCACGCGTAAGTTTAGTGATTGGCGATGCCGCAGATCAGGTACGGCGCGATAGACAGGCAGGAAAAACATACGATGTTATTCTGCTGGATTTGACGGAGCCTATCGGCCCTTCGGCGGGTTTGTTCACCAAAGAGTTTTGCGTAGAGCTTGTTGACCTTGTCGGTAAAGACGGCGTKATTGTCGATTCTGATAGCATTTGTCTTTCTACGGCAGGCGGCCATTTCTTACAGGAAGAATCTGCGGACGGTGAAAACTTGGTAAGTTTGATGCTGCGCGAAAAACTGCTRCCACACATGGAAATGTACCGCACATCAGTGCCACTGTACCCCGGCGCGGATTTTGGCTTTTTTATCTATAGCAGAAACGGCAACTCCTTAAGCGAGCCTGTGCAAGCCTTTGAAGGTAAACACTATAACCCTGCGATCCACCGGGCCGCCTTTGCCCTGCCCAATTGGCARCGCAGYTGGTTGAAACAAAGCGGCAAATAAACAAATCCTATATCTATAGAGTTTGTTAACCCTGTTCTTTTAAATTTWAATTGGGTGCAAAAGTGCCGGAAATGCTTTTTCCTGAAGGCTTTCTGTGATACATCGCGCTCGAAGTTTGATTGGGGTGCCTTGTTTGTTCAGGACGCAGCACCTCGGTTCTGAAGCTTAWTTCCTTTAGCTWCACTTCTTCGCCTTGGGTGGGAGCAATCCCATCCGGGGTGTGATCTCTTCTTATACACCAAAACTGAGGCCGTTTCAGCAGTGCCACTGAAGCGTTCTGCAGCCCCTTATGCTCTAAGGACAGGGCGCTGCCGAAGCAGCACCCTGAATAGTTATTCTAGCAAAAATCAATGCTAAAACTTGGCGAAGAACAGAAGGTGAGACTGCCGTCCGCAAGAATGCCCGTGGCTAGAAAACAACCAGGCCCCATAACACCGCCTGCTACTTTTTCCATTTCTGTGTCTTCAATTTTTGTTGCTACTTGGCGAGCAAAAACGCGCATCTCTTTTGATTTGATATCCATTTCGAATTCCTTTTGATTTAAAAATTAGGGTCCTTGTCTGGCACGCCAACCTCAAGGGCATAGGCGCAATCCAATGAAGCAACGCCTTAAAGGCGCGCCAAGGAGCAAATTTAGATTTGGTCGATAGACAGTCTGGGTATCGAGCAGAATGTCAGACTACCGTCACCGAGCGGTGGTGGAGGAAAACTACATCCAAAGGGGAGCCCGTGGCTGCCACCTGAGACTTTCTCCATCTCKTCACTATTTACATGCGTTGCTACTTGCCTCGCAAATACGCGCATTTCTGTTTGGTTTTTATCCAATTGGATTTCCTTTCTTAGCGTTAAGAAGCACYTTGTATTTCAGGACGCAGTGCTTCAGTTTTTGGCCCACCTTAGGACCTTATTCTGCATGGTCTCACCGAGAAAAGTTCGACGCAGAATTCTTGTGTGACATGGTAATATTTTTTGGCAAGGCTGTAGCCTTCGCCTTACTAGAGTTCCGCAGTTATGCAGCCCGTTTCTCCATTTTCGCCATCCAGTTCAGCAGCGACACCTCGCTCGATTTATGCGTTTTGGGTACCATTCCCTGAGCCCGCCCTTTGTAGGTTTCACCTGAAAAATAAAATATCGTCGGAAAATGCCGCACGCCAATCTCGTCAGCGATTTCTGAAGGGAAATTTTTTCCTTTTGGAAATTGCATCTTAAAAACCGCTAAATCATCTATGGATCCGCTGTCTTTTAACGCGCCAAAGTCATCCATCACCATGTCGCAAGGGACACAGCCCTCTAGAGAGATCACGATCACTTTTTCAGCATTCACACAGCCGAGAAAAACGCCAAATTCATCGGTATTAAGGTGGTTAATATCCGTCATTATCCCTGCTCCCTTTMCCATTCCTCTATAGTCTGGGCCACTTTATTCATGGGAAACAAACGCTGCSACRTGCTCTTCGTTCTGCACTAGGTCCAACTTTTGTTGTKYCTCRAATTCCGGCGTCTTACTAAAATCAAGGGCAGTMAGGCCGCCTTCTGYTTCCCGCCATTTAAATTCAGGATCCGCGGAGGCTAAAAACTCCAGGAACGGTTGCAACAGAGGCACAGTTTCGCCCTCATACCCCAAAAACTGGCCCTGTTCGTTGATTTCAAGAAATACAAAGTCGCCGTCTTTGGTGACAATGAAATCGAACGACCCAAAGACAAGGCCGGCTTTCTTCATGAACTGCAGGCACAGCTTTTCGACATCAGTTGGCAGCTGGATACGGGATATAGGCAAAGCCCGCTGATTAACTCGCCAATCGACTTTATTCTCATCAACACTGTTTTGAGAATCGAGCTTAAAAGCGATATTGGTATGCCCCATAAACACCACCCGAACTTCATAAGCCTTTGGGATATATTCCTGAAATATACCGGGAGAAAATTTGATAGAGGCCAGTCCGTCCATATTTTCGGGTGTCAATTTCGCCGTGTAGCTAACAGATGTCCCGGTATCGCTTTTCCAAAAATTCGGTTTAAACGGCTTGAAAATCACTTCAGAACGTGTCCCCGATACAAAGTCCCGTATCGCATCCTGGTCATTGGAAAACAGAGATCTCGGAATTGTAAATCCCGTCTTGGCTGCTAAAATCAGCTGCGGCGTCTTTTTATTGATCTCCACAGCATTGTCGCGTGGGTTAACCTGGAAAACATCCTGCTCTTTRATCGACCGAAGAAARCCCTCAATATGTTCGCCGCACTGTGTCGACGCAAATTCCTGGTCGGCCTCATGAAGGCTAGCCTTGATTTTCACCTGGGGTTGCCGGCGKAGCCAGAGCGTATCGACACCCTCAAATGTCATCTCGTGATCAGCCACCCGAATGGTCTGCTTTACAGGTTGCCCGTTTTCAACGGACACAGAGAGCTCCTGGCTATCTGGATATATCGTCGGATCCCAAAGTAGAGTGTCAYGGCCAAGCTGTCGCAAGCCCCAATCAATACAAGAACCGTGAAAATCGCTTAAATATGATTGAATAAGTACTTTAGCCACCATTTGGCTCCTTTATAATCAGCCGGATCAGCCGGATCAGCCGTTCTGACGTCGCACGCACTGTGTATTAGCCGGTACATGTTGAATTCAGTTTCTGTGCCTTTTATCGCTACTAGACCCGCTGATCTTGTCGCTACGGCCCCCTGAAACAATTGGCGCGCACCATATGCTGCGCGCCAAAAAATCAAATTAATCTATATATGCGAGAGGCCCGAATGAGCACACTGTAAAGCCAACGAAAACATCGCAACCCAAAGCGTTTGTATCACCGCCAGCAGTCTTTTCCATTTCTTCGGAAGATAACCGGGTCGCAACCTGGCGGGCGAAAACGCGCACGGCCGTTGTTTTTTTCGTATCCATTGTATTTTCCTTTTTAAAGTTCGATTGAGGTACACAGTTTGTTCAGGACGCTGCACCTTGGTTCACTGGCGCCAATACGGCACCGTCTTCCTCGCCTAGCACCGGCGGTGCTTTCGGCGTGAAACTCTTGATCTTTTTCTTCTTTTTTGGATCGGCTACTGCTTKGTCGAGCTCGATAACAGTGTCTCCGTACGACACGCTGCCTGTCACCTCTGTGAGCTTTCCGTCTTTACACAGTAAAACACGGTCGGCGTTTCGAATGGTTTCCGGCCGGTGCGCTACAATTATGCGTGTGATACCAAGATCTGCGATGGTTTCATTAACCTTCGCCTCGGTACCCACATCCAAATGCGAGGTACCTTCATCCATAAAGAGGATTTTGGGTTGACGGTAGAGCGCCCTAGCAATTGAAAGGCGTTGTTTTTGACCGCCAGAAAGCGCTGCGCCCATGTCGCCAACAAAACTTTCAAACTGCATAGGCATTTTCATGATATCTGCAGCGATCTGCGCTTGCATGCAGCTTCGGAACATGCGCTCGTGATCAATTTCAGTATCGAAAAACGTAACGTTTTCGGCGAGCGTACCACTCATCAACCCATCGTCTTGCATCACGACCCCGATCTGACTGCGGTAATCAACAACACCAATATGGGACACGGGTTTCCCGTCAATTAGCATTTCACCCGAATCCGCACGGAACAAAGTGGTCATAATCTTCAGCAACGTAGATTTACCGCAGCCCGTTTCGCCAACAATAGCAACAGATTCGCCGGGCATGAAAGTGGCAGACACTTCATCCAAAATAAGCGGATCATTAGAGGAATACCTGTAGGACAAATTCCGGAGTTCAATCTTGCCTTCGATGGGATCAGAGGACCCACTGATTATATCAGCATATTGTTCCTCGGGCTCTGTGTGTACGATATCAGACATGCGTTCCAGGTGGAGGTTGAGCATGCGAAACTCTACAGCGCGCTCAATAAGAGCCGCAGCTTATGTGGTGAAATTTGTCCTGAACGCCATATAGGCGAACAGCATACCGACAGTAAACTCGGCCCGCAGGATCATCGTGGAAGCCACCGCCACAAGAACCACAAGTTCCAAACCTTGCAAGCCGCTGGAAACCGCATCAAACCAAGTACGCAATTTTTGAGCTCGGATGTTAAAATGCAGCGAGTCTGCATACAGGTTCTGCCACTGGCGTTGCCTGTCTTTTTCACCGCCAAATAACTTCAAACTGGTAATCCGGTGTACCGATTCCATAAATTTGGTGTTTTCGTCGGCCGTTGATGTTAGCGCAGCTTCTTCGTAATCACGCAGCTTGCTGTAAAAGGCCATCCTGGCAAAAAAGTAGGCCAACCATGCTATAACTGATATCGCGCACAACAGCGGGCTATAAATGAACATCATAATCAGCGTGGTGATGGCCATAACACCATCCACAAGACTGCCGATTATGCCCTCCGTCAGCATCTTTTTAATGGGCTCAATCGACTTAAAGCGAGAGATAACATCGCCCATATGGCGCTTTTCAAAAAAATCGAGAGGCAGGCTAAGTAGGTGCCCGAAAAGATTGGAAGCGACCTGAAAGCTGATTGTCGCGCCCATGTAGAGCACAATGAAATTGCGCAACACCTGCCCAAGCGCATTGAAGACCGCAAATCCGCCAAATCCGATCGCTAGTATCGTCAATAAATCCAGATTTGCCTTTGGTAAAACCTCATCAACCACGGTCTGGAGGAAGAAGGGGCTTATCAGCAGATATACTTGCATAAATACCGACAAAATAACGAGCTGCATTAACCCCCTTTTCAGGCCGGTTAAACTCCCCCATAAATCGCGAATTCGCAGGAGTATTTTCTCAGATCGTTTTTCGAATTTTTCTGTCGGCTGCAGCTCAACTGCGACGCCGGTGTAACTTTTGGAAAAATCCTCTCGGGTAACCCTACTAACACCCTGTGCAGGATCGTTAATTGTAAAACTCTTTTTTGAAACCGACGTTAAAACCACAAAATGGTTTAAATTCCAGTGAATTATCGCCGGTAATTTGAGGTCCTCAATGATCTCTAGCGGCATTTTCAGGGGCCGCGTCGACATTCCAAGTTTATCGGCGGTATCCACGACGTTCTTTAAATTCATGCCCCGTAGTGTGGTGTTGAAACGCCTTCTAAGCACGGTAAGCGAAGTCTCAAAACCGTGATACCCAGCAACCATGGCCAAACAAGCCAATCCACATTCAGCCGCTTCGCTTTGCCGGATCATAGGCACACGTTTTAAACCCGCTTTATGTAAGATATCCAAACTCACGCTCGCCCACCTGCACCTACGGCGGACTGCCACAACCAGCCGAACAAGGTTAAGCGCTCGAGCACGATTGTCGCATCAACCCGCATGCCCGGCCTGAACGACAGTTTTTGCCCCCTGGCAGCCACTTCTTGCAACGTGACAGCGGCAAAGACTCTGTAAACGGGCTCTTCTATCGGAAAACCCGAATCTACTTCTTCAGGTAACAACATTGTTCGCGTGATCGAAACAATAGTGGCTGTGAAAGTGCCATACTGTTGATAGGGAAAGGCGTCGTAAGCTAATTTAACCTCTTGCCCGACTTCAATAAAACCAATCGCTCTGCTTGGCACAAATAGCTCAGCTTGCAAGCCACCGCCTTCGGGTAAGATCGTCACCAAAGCTTCAAGCGGCCCTACTGCTTTACCTACGGCGGTCAGCACTGATGTGATTGTCCCGGAGACAGGCGCATGCAATGAAAAATTCCGTTCGCCCTCAATCTCAGCCCGGCGCTGTTTCAGCAACAAAATTTCGGTATCAAGTTGGCCAACTTTCTGGTCAAATTCGATCAMGCGCTGTTCATGTATCAACTTTATGCCGTCTAGCTTATTCCGAGCGATTACCAATTCATGCTCTATCGTGCGAACGTGTTGCTGGGCAACAATAAAGGCTTGGCGTCTACTTTCAAACTCTACGCGGCTGATGTAACCACTTTTCCGCAGCCCTTCTGAATCTTCAAAGGTCTTTTCCGTCGAAGTTTTCAACTGGCGTTGCAGAGCCAACCGCTCAGCCACCGAGGAAAGGCTCCGTTCGAAAATTTCTTGCTCAGCCCACAGTACTGCAAGGTCTGAGTTTAACCGACGTTTTCCGAGACCTCCCTTTTTTGCAAGCAATGCCAACTGTTCTACAATTGTGTTCAACCCGATTTGTTGGATCGATTGGCCTGCTGAACCAATAAGCGCTGTATCGACAGAAAACAGAGCATCGCCTTTGACTACTTTCACGCCTTGTTCAACGTAAAGAGCTTGCAAAGTACCAGCCTTGAACGCCTGAATTTTCACAAGGCCCTTAGTGGGAACCAAGTGTCCGACAACTGTTTCGCTTTTCGAATAATCTCCATAAAGCCCAAGTAGCACCAACAGCGCCATAAATGCGAGCGTCAATCCACTCAAGGATGCATACTTGATGTTAGTGGGGATATGCACCTCACCATACAACTTTGGCTTTTTACTTTCCAGGGCTTCTTCTCGAAAAAGCGCCATATAGAAATCCCCTAAAAGAGTTTTTTCTGTATCAGCACACCTGGATTCTAAACTGAGAGCAAGAGAAAATTAAAACTGAACATGGTGAATTGCTTGAAAGAATAGCTCATTTTAAAGGAATTTTAGACTCTGGACAAAAAATTCTTGATTTAATTAAAAGATTAACAAAAGAGAGAAACCTAGCTGTAATACTAATTACCCATGATATGGGAGTTATTGCTGAAACGACTGACAGAGTAGCTGTTATGAAAAATGGAGATTTAGATT
>JAESRJ010000274.1 GCA_016764715.1 Kordiimonadaceae bacterium
GAGTAAAAACATTGAGACAGCGATTATTGGATGTTGGTCACAAAGTATTACTACTGCATGCAGGTGATTTCCTACAACCATCATTCAGCAGCAGGGTCAACCAGGGMGCMGCSWYGWYTGRKRYMMWGARTSARMWSAAYKNCAYMRNTARTRRCYKCSRTSAANGMCRKRATWSWTMMSKTTRKMAMYCATSAGYNTYSACAWNATSCARNNAATRMMRTAWWKMSCSANGWWTKYAACRMAKAWTTNNGMYRMGTYMKWRKWCMSMWSRAKGSMCKCWWMCAKYAWCKSRWWANCAGCRNGMMRWMYAYRKAAYCAKNNAWWSYMAYMAATKASNARMARTRGWKKATTAAAGATATAGCTGGCATCTACGCTGGGCGCAGCCATGGCGGGTGTGGCGAAAATAACAGCGCCAATCACTGAAAAAATCAGCTTTTTGTTTAAAAGTTTCTGAAACATTGTTTTTCCTAAAGCGCTATAGCGCCGGCTTCGCCGGTGCGGATACGAACAACCTGCGCGAGGTCGAAAATGAAAAGCTTACCGTCGCCGATTTGGCCGGTRTGGGCRGTTTGYTGGATCACTTCRATSACCTGKTCNARCNGCTGAKGCTTCKAKRGCGATCTCTAAYTTGACCTTYGGGTGGAAATGRACYTCATATTCCGCMCCKCKATAAATTTCYTTCTGGCCYCTTTGGCGGCCGTAYCCCTGTACYTCGGTAACRGTGATGCCGTTGATGCCAATTTCTGCCAGTGCGTCCCTAACCGGGTCCAGGCGATGCGGTTTGATAACTGCGATCAGATATTTCAAGGCTGCCTCCCTAACTACGTTGATATGCGCCGTTAAAAGCAGAATGCGTGCCAGAGGAGAAARTTACGTATTTACAATGGTTTAGTTTCTGATTGTTGCGTAATYAGYGCATTTATTGTACAAAAATTAATCATTGTATAAAATTTAGGCTYATCACTTCTTCTTTTGCCTTTGCTGTAGAAACATCATTCGTCGATAGATTTTGGCCGTGCTAATTATTCGCATGCGGAATTCAAAAATGAGGGAGTGCGCAAAATGATGACAATATACGGTGACGTTGTTTCTGGTAACTGCCTGAAAGTGCAATATGTGGCTGATCTCCTGCATATAGCGTACCGCTGGCAGCATGTTGACGTGGTTGGCGGCGGCGCTCAGTTGCCTGAGTTTAAGGCGCTAAACCCTGCGGGGCAGGTTCCGGCGATAGCATTTCCTGATGGCCGAGTGCTTTCACAATCGAACGCCATTATGCGTTTTCTGGCGCAGGACAGTCCGCTGATCCCCGAAGACGCGTGGTTATGTGCGAAAATGGATGAATGGCTTTTCTGGGAACAATATAGCCACGAGACCGCCATTGCGGTGCTGCGGTTCCGCGTGAAATTTCAAAATCAAAAGGTAACGGATAGAGACCCTGCGCTGGTGGCAAAAGGCGAGAAAGCGCTTGGCCTGATGGAGGCTCATCTAACCGAACAGGACTGGTTYGTTGGYGATGCTCTCAGYTTGGCCGATATTGGCCTTTATGCTTACACACARTTCGCCCCTGAAGCGGGTTTTCCTCTCAAAGGCTATCCCGCGGTAATGGCTTGGTTGGCGCGGGTCTCCGATAGAATTATTTGAAGTGCCACATCCTTTTGGGTGTTGGCACCTTTCCCGTGCCGGGGCGAGGTACAAGCTAGGTTTGGGGCTTATCCATTCCTGAACTGAAAGCCCCGCTATTCGCCACTTTTTTTAATGAGGCAGGATATAGAGCCAGCGTAAAAGCGTTAGGTTATTTCTGCCTTTGAAGGAACCAAACAAGTGATCGTACGCATCCTCTACATCCACATTAAGGTCATCGCTGCCTAACAACATTAAAATGGGTTGGTTTATTTGATTGTAATCATTTGAGGCATCTGAATCGTAGTTCTTCAGAATAAACTGAAACCGAACTGGCGACGTCGTCTCTTGCACGTTGCCTTCGGTTTCAATGTAGCTCTGGTAGGACGGCTGTGTAGGTAGAAAGGCATACTCTTCCMKGYGCTKGGCTAGTGCGRTGGTGATTTCGGCTGCGCTTTTTCCTTCAGACTTTAGACGGGCTTTGGTTAAAYACCAGCCTTGTTCCTGCCAGTTTATGGCAAACYYCACGCCGATAACAAAACCGACGTCAGGATTTTTCTGGGCCACGGCATGTGCCACCCAACCCGTTTGGCTGAACCCCATTAATTCTGTTTGCATACCAGAAAATCCGTACGTTTCCTGAACAAATGCGATCGCAGACCGCAGCTCTTGCTGACGGTCTTCGATTGATTAGTATAACCAGTTCCCTGTAGAGCCACCACTACAAYAGAGGGCTAGCAGTCGCTCATTAAMTGCGCGAGCATCATACAATTTTAGCATGTTCTTAAGTAAAATTTAAAAATAAGTCCCTATTCAAGAGTGACAAAARTTACATTTGGGACGCGTAATGCACGCTATTGAGRTTACTGACTTATACGCCGGGTGTTGTGTCCGGATTTCATCGGACAAGCGATTGAGCAAGTCGGTCGGGCCGCGTGTCAAAACGCCTTTCCGCTTAACCCTCAGACGTCGTGATTTTCGGAAAGTATAGCCTATGTCAGATAGTGCAGTAAAAAACTGGCGGATGGTGCCCGGTTACCTACGGGGCCCTCTATACGATAACACTTTGATTTTCGGTGTCTTGATTTTAGCGATCATGAGCGGCGTCATTGTTTTACTGAACCCGGCGCTGTTTATACCGGTGCTTTTCGCAGATTTATGGCTTTTAGGGTATCACCACGTTATATCGACCTTCACTAAGCTTGCCGGAACTGCACAGGACCGCGAAGACAATAAGTTTTTGATCTATTACCTGCCTTTCATCGTTTTAGGCGCTGTTTTTTCAATTCAATACTTGGTCGGCACGTGGGCTATCGTGACCATTTATTTCTTTTGGCAATGGTATCACTACACGCGTCAGTCTTATGGAATTTCAACGTTTTACCGGCATAAATCAGGTGTTAAAAACAGTAGTACGCCACCACGCCTTGACCTTGCTGCTATTTGGGCTGTGCCTATATGGGGTGTGGTTCACCGCTGTGCGCAAGGGTGGGAAAAATTCTTGTTTCAGCCAGTATGGCTTCCACAAATTCCACTGTGGGCGGACACGGTTGTTGGAGTGGCGGCTTCAGCAGTGTTATTATGGTGGTTTGTGACGAAAATTACTGATTGGTCACAAGGTAACCTTGCCTACGGTTCGTTCTTTTATGTGGTGAGCCATCACACAGCTTTTTATATTGGATATATCTTCATTCCGGATATTACCTTTGGCTGGCTTGTGAGTAATATCTGGCATAATGCACAGTATATTTTGTTCGTGTGGTTGTTTAATCAAAACCGTTTTCAGTCAGCGGAAACTAAAGAACAGTCCCCAGTTTTACATTGGCTTAGTCAAAGAAACCCCTTTCGTACATTGGCTTATTTCTTTGTAAGTATTGTTTTGACGACCTTGTTGTATAACGGCCTTGATATGGGTGTTAAYTGGATCTCTGGTGCGGATACYGCCAAGGTAGCGGCGTTTACGATTATCTTGTACCAAACCATTAATTTCCATCACTATATCGTTGATAGCCGTATCTGGAAGGCGCGCAAAAAAAGCCATCAAAAAATTATGAAGATCAATGTCTAGCAATAGAGGGTTTCATTTTGGTTTCCTAGATATAGCCAGGACCCTAGCGATTACACTGGTTTTGCTGCGGCATWGTATCCGGCCRTTTTTATCGGATGTGTCGCCAGATTCTGTGATCGTTGATGCAATATGGGGCCCCGTTGGAAATTTGATGGCGAACGGCTGGGCCGGTGTTGATCTGTTTTTCCTGCTTTCGGGTTTTTTGGTCTCTCAGTCCTTTTTGGCCGCACCGAATACCAGCATCAAAAAWTTCTATTGGAGCCGTGTTTTAAGGATTTTTCCGGCGTATTTTGCTGTTTTGGCACTCGTGATTGTTGGAGCTTTTCCCTTCTATGCGCCATTGGCTGAGTATTCTTTTGAAACCATTGTTTCACATATTGTTTTTATGCAGGACTATACGGGGTCCACTATTAGTGTGGTTCTCTGGTCCTTGGGCGTTGAACTGAAATTTTATGTGATCGTGCCTTTTGTCCTCCTTTTAACAGGTCGGTTTGTACGCACTGGGCAATGGGGCAAAGCTTACGCTTCAATCRTGCCCTTCATTATCTTAGCGCCACTGCTGCGCCTCTATATCTACATATCTAGAGGCGGCGTTGAGACTTATGCAGAGTTTTTCCAAACCCTGCGGAGTCCGTTTCATGTGAATGTAGACGGCTTGTTTTTTGGGGTCTTACTGCTGCTGGTTTTCTCGCATCTGCGCCCGCAGATTAAAGGGCTTTCGCAAAAGACTAAGGCAAAGATACGTTTTGTGTTTGCGGGTATTTGCTGCGCAACGSTGYTCTACCTGATGTCACATAGTTTTTTGGAGAAGATCACACTCTTTGACGCCGTGTTGCAGCCAACTATTTTGTCCGCGYTTTTCTTCGGCATAGTGCTAWCGGGGCTGTGTTGCTTTGATCGCTATGAGGCSGGGCYAGTATCTTCTTGGGGCGCTAAGCTTTCTTATTCTCTGTATCTTGTGCACTGGCCGCTCATTCCCTTTTGTCTGCTGCTGCCCGCGGTTTTTGGAATAGGGGCTGCTTATACCAGCCTTGCTGCTGCGCTGGTCTTTATGGCGAGCTTGTGGGTGCTGTCTTTGATTYTAGCGTTYATAATCTATAAATTGATTGAGCAACCTTTTTTGCGGTTAAAGCACAGAATGGGCACGGCGCAAAACTAGTTTGTCCGCGATGTGTTTAGTTTGGCCGTTATTGCGCTCTTTGATTACACTCAGTCTACGCCCGAAGCAGGCGTTGAGCTTACGGGGTATCCATAGCTTTCTACGTGGCTTGGGCGCGTTTCGAGCCGGATGATTGTCGGATGATTGAATAATCCAGCGCTGACTGCGAATTTCTGGTACAGCSCAGGAATTAGGCTTTTGTGTTTGTTGCAGAATGCACAGTCACTGAGGGGAGGTTCGGCTTACTTGANAGCCGTTTTCGGTGAAGTTCGGGCGTAAGAGCRCTGTTGATGCAGTTGAACGGATGTAAAGTAATGCCACTGGCCTTAGCGAGGCTTTGTGGCATACAATGTAYTRTTGCCTGCAAACCGCKTGGGCTATTTTAATAGTACTTTAGGTCAAAGCCATTGAATCAACGGCTGGTTTCTCTCCAAGCATAATTAGTATCTGTTTCGCCTTTTGTGAGAAGGAGGTGCAGGTTCTTAAACTCGCATTTTCTTCCAATAAAAACTGAGCCCCAAAAGTRCTATTCGATATCTCTTGCATTTGAAGGAAGTCTAMGGCCTGTGCCACAATGCCACTTACATCTCGAGAGTAATCTGAAACCAGCTGTAAAATACTGATGATGACATCTAAATCGTAGTTTCTAATCGAAGCAAAAAGTATTATGTCGATTAATATGCCGTTCTTCTCCGATGTACTTATTTCTTTTTTCTCTAAAAAGTCTATCCAGTCTTTGTTACTGGGAAGCGTGCAAACTGCGTTGGAGTAAATGTCAGTTAATTCTGCATTTAGATTGTCTTCAAATGGATCAGGATTCAAATGGACTGTTACTACTRAATTATCTTCGTTTGTTATGACGAGATCTTGAGTATCAAGGTAGGAAAGCAATATCATACCAACATATAATGTATGATATATATTTGAGAAACCGTATGACTGTTTTTCGATTCCAATTTTCGATTTATATTCCGCAACGTCGAAGCTTCGAGATGGCAAAAAGCCAAGCGTGTTCCAGTTTTCCTTTAAAAAATATAGACTTAAGGTGAAAATATTATCATGCTTTCCTCCCAAATACAAATAGGTCAGCAATAGTTCGGCGATTAAGTCAAAGTCTTTTTCATGAAGGTTCCAGAGTAAAGCCTCTCTGATACATACTAATATTGGAGTAGCATCAATGTCTGAGTTCAATGGCTTTTGGCCAAAATCTGTAAGATACATTACGCAATGTGTCAGTGCGTAATAATCGGCCCTTTGCATATATATGGGCTGTAAAGTTTTTCCGAGGATAGAGGAATTGTAAAAATCCATCGTTTCGTCAAGACGGGAATCCCCGCCAAAATAGATATAGCTAACCCAACTCAAATCCATATCCCGAAATGGCAGGCGCTCGCCACAATAAAGCGACGGGTGTTGTAATGCCCTTTTCACAATAAAGTCGAAATCCGGGTCTTTGGAATCTAATTTGTTGAGTGCTATATGTGAAATCCCCAATGACCCTGCGAGTTGTGGAAAGCGTAATATTAAGGCAGCGTTCCGTYCAGAACGCGCTATTGGCTGAAGCAACGATATCAACTGATCTTTGATGGCTGTGTTCTGGCTAAAATAGCCGTCTCTGTTCAATAGTACTAGTAGGAGGGCTGTTTCGGTAATTATTTTATCCAGACCCCGAATGGGGCTAGATTCATCGTCATTCAGATAAGGGGTGTAATCAGTAAGGTTTTTCAGATGTAAGAGCATGAATTTTAGCCCTGTATCTACTAAGACATTGTCCATGGCATGTGTTCCTCCTATGTCTAAAGTGCAAGATTTACACCTTAGACATGACTAAATGATTAGCGTGGGTTTATGGCATTCAGAGTGCGAATTGTTTCTGCGACCTTTAGCAAATCGTCAAGCGATCCGGTTTTTCCTTTTGTAATCAAAACATAGTCAGACCAGGCAATTGCGTTGTCTGCTAGCGGACTATCAGGGTCAATAAATCCAATACCCTCTGGTTTCAAAAGATCACGTAGTGGCCTATCGAGGTCGATTATTTTTTGATTGTGCAGATCAAGAGTTAGTTTTTCTACGTCTTTTATAGCGGTCATTTTTTTTCCTTGAGTTTTGTGAGAATTATATAGTTTTCGTGTGCAGGAAAAATTGTATTGCAATCTGAACTTACTGTGCTCTGTCAGGCCATTTCCCCGCGCTTTATAACCTTCATTCGCGGGCATTTTTTTGTCTGTGAGGTTTGTCACAGATGTAAGGATCCAGTTAAAGCCAACTACCTAAGACCCTATACATATGGCTCAGCTTAAGAGGGCCTTGTGCGAGATTAGGTGCAGGACGCTTGATATATCGCTTACAAAGAGGCAGTGCAGTATTGCGAGGAAAAATAGGCAACGACCATCTGGTGTTAAAAAGGAGGATACGACAAAAGCATGTGAAAACGATGTTTGAAGTGTTGCAGAAATGGCTGCCAAGCCTACCAAATGTAACATTTGCCAAATAACCTCCCAGCGGGGCCATTCGCTACGCCATCACCAGATTAAAGCGCTTTGAGCTTTATCTTGCAGGCAGTAGGATAATTTGCTGATTGCTGGGATCAGTACCGCAAGCAGACTGGTCAAACCGCAGAGC
>JAESRJ010000275.1 GCA_016764715.1 Kordiimonadaceae bacterium
GAACCCTGCAGCCCTTTACTGTACCAACCAAGATGCTTCCGTGCCATGCGAACCGCGGTGACTGAACCGTAATGCTCAAGCATAGCATCATAATGTGTGATGATAGTATCAAGCTGCGTCTCAAGATCCGGCGCTGGCAATATCACGCCAGTTTTCAAATAGTGGATGACCTGGCTTGGGAACCACGGCTTACCGTACGTTCCGCGGCCAATCATCACGCCGTCAGCCTTTGACTGATCAAGTGCCGTGACAACGTCTTCCATTGTATTGATATCGCCGTTCACAATCACGGGGATGTTCACGGCTTCTTTCACCACACCAACTTTACGCCAATCAGCATGGCCCTTGTACATCTGACACCGCGTGCGGCCGTGTACAACAATCATCTTCACGCCTGCTTGCTCAGCTATTTTCGCCAGTTCAGGTGCGTTAAAACTGCTATCGTCCCAGCCTAAACGCATTTTCAGTGTAACCGGTAAAGACACGGAGCCCACAGTCGCAATAATCAACTCTCCGGCCTTATCCAAATCCCGCATAAGGCTAGAGCCAGAATGGCCATTGGTGACCTTCTTGACGGGGCAGCCCATATTAATATCGATGATAGCAGCGCCTCGATCTTCGTTTAGCTGTGCGGCTTGCGCCATTTTCGAACCTTCGCACCCAGCGAGCTGCACAGACATCGGAAACTCTTCAGCGCAGTTGGTGGCCATTTTCATGCATTTTTCAGAAGCACGGATCATGGCCTCAGATGCGATCATTTCAGATACAACAAGACCAACGCCAAAGCCTTTTACAAGCCTGCGAAACGGCATATCAGTGACACCGCACATGGGGGCCAGTAATACTGGGTCTTTAATTTCTACGGGACCGATGGTAAGAGCCACTATATACGTCCAACTTTTAACTGCCTATTAATTAGGCACGCTTATGGCAGAAGTCGGAACAAAACGCTAGTCCCTGATTGAAGGAAGCCGGTGAAAAAACTCGCTATTATAATAGTTGCCGCAGGGCGCGGTAGCCGCGCAGGCGAAGGGCTACCAAAGCAGTTCCGTATGATTGCCGGAAAACCATTGCTGCGTCATACGGTTACTGCCTTGCTGAAGATCGTTCCTAACGCCCATATCCAGGTTGTTATCCATAGAAATGATCACGCGCTATATGCGGCCTCTCTTGATGGTTTAGCTGTTATGGAGCCGGTACATGGCGGCGAAACGCGCCAGCAAAGTGTGCTCAATGGCTTATCGGGCATTGAACATCTGGATGCTGACTATGTCCTTATACACGACGCTGCCCGTCCTTTCGTAAACAGCGATGTAGTTGGTGCAGTTCTGCAGACATTGGAAAAAGGTGCCACCGCCGTAGTGCCGGGCGTGCCTATCGTGGACACTATCAAGCGAACCAATTTGGACGGCGGCCTGCATACCGTTAACCGCGAGAACCTCTTTTCCATTCAAACGCCCCAGGGATTTTCGTACGATGATCTGCGTAAAGCCCACGAGGCCAATGTTGGCGCGGGCTATACGGATGACGGCGCAGTTATGGAAGCCGCCGGCCACACCGTAGAAATCTGCCAAGGCAGTGAAGGAAATTTCAAAGTGACAACGGCCGCTGACTTCAACAGAGCAGAAGCGCAAATGATGTTGCGTACAGCTGATATCCGAGTTGGGTCAGGCTATGACGTGCACCGTTTTGAAGCCGGAAGCAGCGTATGGTTGTGCGGCGTCAAGATCCCGCATACACAGTCCCTAAAGGGGCACTCTGACGCGGACGTTGCCCTGCATGCCCTTACTGACGCAGTTCTGGCGGCAATTGCCGAAGGCGACATAGGCACCCACTTTCCGCCCAGCGACGAACAGTGGCGCGGCGTCGAAAGCCACATTTTCCTATCCCACGCTGCCAAGCTTGTCCGAGRAAAATCAGGCATATTGGCCCATGTAAGCGTAACTATCATTTGCGAGCAGCCCAAGATTGGCCCTCATATGGATGCAATGCGCGMTCGTATMGCCGAAATTTTGGGCATTAAGATTTCTAAGGTGAGCGTGCAAGCAACCACCACTGAAAAACTGGGTTTCACCGGGCGTGGCGAGGGTATTGCAGCACAGGCCACGGCAACTGTGCGCCTACCGTTTGAGGTCTAATTGAGTTAACTGATAGCTGGGCTTACGCGTAACCAAGCTAACTGGGATTTGAAGATGGCAAAAGAAACATTATCCAATTGGGACGGACGCTTCAAAAGCATTGCATACTGGTGGGCCGTAGGGTTTGGGTCCGGCCTAATGCGCCCTGCTCCCGGCACATGGGGAAGTCTGCTCGGCCTTGCCTTTGGCTATGGTATTCTACAGCTGCCTTATGCGTTCGCACTGCTGCTAGTGGGGGCCGGCCTTGTCACCGCCGTTTCGATATGGAGCATCAACGCGATCGAAGCGGCAACTGGGGTGCACGACGCACCTGAAATTGTCATAGATGAGATCGCGGGCCAGTGGATCGCTATGGCGCCACTGGCTTTACTGCCGTACGACTGGCGCGCACTGGCACTGAGTTTCATCTTATTTCGCGTTTTCGACATTATCAAACCGTGGCCAATTGGCCCGCTGGACAAAAAAGTCTCTGGCGGCTTCGGCGTGATGATTGATGATATTGTCGCGGGTGCCATCGCTGCCCTTTTACTAGCAGCTGCAATGCTTTACGTTCTCTAATCAGCCCACGGACGAAGGCCCCATCCAAACTGCTCCGCGACTTTAGAGGGCTAATCGACCACAAACAATTTCGCGCCGACCTTGGTTGAGGACCGGTGTGCCTCTGCGCCGTCGGCAACCTGATAGCTCTGCCCGGGCTTAAGCGTGAACACGCGGCCATCGTCAAGTTCTGTATCGAGCTCACCTTCAAGGCACAGGAGTATATGCCCCTTACTACACCAGTGGTCAGCCAAATAACCCGGCGTATATTCAACCATACGAACACGCATAGGCCCAAAGTTTTGGGTTCGCCAATAAGCCATGCCAGTATCGCCTGAATGTTCGGTTCGCTCCACTGCGGACCAATCAGTCGTTCCAAAAGGTAAATCTTTGATATCCATATATAATCTCTCTTCAATCACACCCCAAACAAACGTGGCAGCAACACCACTGCGTCACTGCCATGAAGATTTTCTAGCTCGAAAACCGTGGATGAAAAACTGTCACGAGGGACGGCAAAGGTCCAGCGCAAACGCGCTCAAAAACCCAGGAATTAGTTATTCTACGGTGATGGTAATTTTCTTGGAATACACAGCAGGTGCGTGCGGCAGATGAGATTGGTCGCCAAGGAGCAACTGCAATGTGTGCTCACCTGGTGCCAACGTTAACGTCACCTCAGTTTGCCCGCCGCCAAAATGCTTGTGATGTTCGTCCGCAGGGATGAAGTCTGTAACCGAAGGAAGCGGCGCRTCGATAATCAAGTGATGATGCCCAGTCCCCACCTTTTCAACACCCGACGGTGCTACACCCATGCCCTTAAGACCGAAACGCACTGTCACCGGCCCTGTAATCGTGGCTCCGTCAGCAGGGAAGATGATATAAACTTCGGCTCCCTCTTTTGAAGGAGTAGTGTCGTCTGCTGAGGCGGAAAACGGGGCTGCCAACAACACTGCTGCGACTATGCGTTTCAAAAATTTGTTCATTAGGAATGCTCCAAAAAAAAGTATATCGCCTCAGTCTCTTAATACCTCTTTGCAGACTTTAGTTCAATTCGATTTCCAAAACATGAACAGATTGTGACAACCCCTTAAATATTCCCTCCAAAAAWNACGCATGCGCGCTAGATACCGCGCCTAAACATAGACATAGCCAAGCTCTGATGTCTGTAGAACGTCATCCCCTGTATGGGAAAAATATGCATTCGGAAGCAGGCGGTCTGGCAAGCCCGGCGTGCTGCCTGGGTTATCGCGCTGCCAATCTGCCCACAGCTTATCRATGTACGAATGGTGCAGCCAAAACAGGACATCCTCGGGTGAACGAACAGGGCTGCTCATTTCGCCACCAATATCCATATGAATACTGCCGTGCGGACTGTTCAGTTCCATAGTAAAGCTTCTGAAGGATGTTTGCGCCATCGCACCTACAATAAACGGGCTATAATCACCAACGCGGTCATTTGGCCCCATTCTGCGGCTAACACCCCATTCCCGTGCATTAGAAAGCGCTGCCGGCAACTGCCGGTCAGCCAACCAGTCCCAGTAAGGTATCGTCACCAGGCGATTGATTTTTTGCAAGCGCTGTTCAAAATACCAGAGGTATTCGCGGTGCCACGCCAAAAAGAAAGTTGGGTTATGGGCTGTTCGGCGGTGGTAAACCGGCGAATGAAGTTGTGCTATTGCRGCGTAGTTCGGCGCTGGAGAGCCGGCATCTTGAAGCGATTTCACAGCCTCAATGAAGTCGGTCCATTCCCTATTGCTCATATTCTTTTGATTTTTTCGTTCCAACATTGTTACCTCCTCGATTGCTTTCGCCGCCCTCCACTTGGACTAGCGCAGCCACACCCTATCGAGGCTTAGTTTCCGCCGCTGTGATGTGCGTCACGCGGGTTAAAGCACGAGAGACCCTTTAATCAGCGCTAACTGCGCCAATCTCAATAGAGACTAGCAAACAATAGCCAACTATCCGCTTGCACCTATTGGTGTATTTCCGGTACTATTGCTTTATGAAATTTGATGAAGACACATGCTTACTGGCGGTGAGCGCGCTCGAAGCCGCACGCCAACGCGGCCTTATGGTTGCAGTTGCAGAATCCTGCACAGGCGGCCTTGTTGCCGCTGCACTAACAAGTGTGGCTGGCGCTTCTGACGTTGTTGACCGCGGCTTTGTTACCTACACAAACGAAGCGAAGCAGGAAATGCTTAATGTCAATATCAAGAGCCTTGAGCGTGACGGGGCCGTGTCAGAGGCTGTGGTCAAAGAAATGGCCTACGGCGCKCTGGCCAACAGCATGGCTGATATCACGGTGGCGATTACAGGTATTGCAGGGCCCGGTGGCGGCAGTGAAGAAAAACCCGTGGGCACAGTGTGGTTTGCGATTGCACAGTTGGGCGAAGCGCCTGTTGCTTTCTGCCATTCGTACGGTGAAGACGCTGATAGAGATGAAATACGTCGGCTAGCAACTATAACGGCACTCTCGTTACTGCTTGAGGCCATTGCTTCTTAGAACAGTGTTAGTTTTGGCCGTACAGAACAGCTGCGCGCTCTTCAAAAGCACTCATCATCTTGTGACAGGCTTTTTCAAAAAGGCCGCCGATCAGCTCATCAAGCATGCGGCTTTTAAACTCAAAATCTACCTCGAAATCCACCATACAAGAGCCGTCAGACTGCTGTGTAARGACCCAGTGATTATACAGCCGCTTCATGGGGCCTTTGATATAATCCACGTTAAGCGACTTGCCCTCCTYCATCGTGACGCGCGAGGTAAAGCSCTCCCGAAACATTTTGAAGCCAATGATCACATCAGCATCAAACCTGTCCGGTTTCCTGCTGTAAACACGGGCCCCTAAACACCACGGCAGAAACTCAGGGTAGCTTGCCACATCAGAAACAAGGGCAAACACTTGGTCTGCACTGTAGGGCAATTGTTTCTGTTCACTAAAATGGGGCATTCACTCTAAACCTCTCAGCTTTTAAGTAATGCGCCGTGCGGCAACAGTAAAGGCCCAAGCATCAGAACGTGACAAAACCCCGCAGCCCGCTAAGCCCTGCCACGGTAACTATAAATATTAAGGTGTAAAGGATGGTCGAGAGAACAGCCGTCAAAAAGGCCTTGATCCATCCCATTTCAAAAAACACTTTGAATGCATAAGCAAGGACAGCCGCCCGTAAAAGGACATCAACATCGTTATTGAACGAGCCCAGGGCATACTGAGCCAATACAGYAAYAATTGAGTATAGATAGATTTGAGCAAACGCAAAAAACACCATACAAAGTGTTTCCGCGTAATTTTTGCCGGATCTCCAAAATTGCCAACGAAGGACGAACGCGAATAACGGCAGTATCATAACAAGAACTAAATTCAGTTGGTCACTGAGAACACCCTTCAATTCAATCGCCCGGTCAGCCAACATTTTTTCAAGCGTAGTATCTGTCGGCCCATTCTCGTTCACAGTATTATCTACAAACGCTTCCATGCCGCCTGTTGTGACCATAACCAAATAAAACAGCGCAAACACTAATAGGAAATACTTAAGCGGATTAACATACTGCTTCCGTTCACCGCCGATGTATCGCAGCGCCACTTGACCTGGGTTTCGAGTTAGGCCCCAGACCGTCCGCCATATTTTGCTGTCCAGGCTCGTAACCTCTTCAAATGTCTGAGAAAAGAAGAGCCAGCTGTTCAAACGAACACCCAGATGCCTTTGACCGCAGGCGCTGCAAAAAACACCGCGCAGGGAGGCGGAGCAATTTTTACAGAACGATCCTTCATAACCTGTTGTGTCTTTCACCAAAATGCACTCCTCAGAAGAAATTTCACTCGCATAAACTCCAACGATCCCTCGCACTCACTAGTATCCGCTCAACACTTTTATGAAGGCCAAAGCAACAACCACACCGAAGTTAATGGCCAAATTCACACCGAAGGCGAGACTTCCGTACAATATGGCCTTTCCCAAGCCGAGTTGAAAAAAGACAGCAACACCGCGCAGTAGCACCAGCAACCAGAGAACCAGCCCAACGTCGTTGATAAACAGATCAAGACTGTATTGAGCAAGTACCAAAACAATCATAAAAAGAGAAAATTGAACCGTTACAAAAAGCACAAAACATAAGATCTCAACGTAATTGCGCTTAGCCCTGAAAAACTGCCACCGGAGTACCAAYGCAAATATTGGCAAAGCCAACAGTGCGGCTAGGCTCTGTTGGTTCCGCAGTACGTCGCGTATTGCTTCGGCAAGCGCCTCTTCTGTTCCCGCTAGGGCGCCNNNAGACTGGTCTACATTTTGGCTGATAAAACTATCGAGGTTCCCCGTTACAGCTAGCACTGCAATCAATACCGCAAATAAAACCAAAAAAAGCCGTACAGGGTTCACAAAATGAGCCCGTTTGCCTTCTACATAGTCCCGCGCTACTTGGCCCGGGTTTACAGCAACACCTCGCAGGGTACGCCAAAGCTTTCCGTCAAGATCCGTAAGCGCTTCCATGAGATCAGATAGAAATGATTTGCCGCTCAGGCCACCCGGCAAGTGCCGTTGGCCGCATTGGGAACAATAGCTATGTTCAACCGCTTCCCCGCAATTCTGGCACTGCAACTTCATCAGAGTACGCCAACGGCCCGAAGAGATATCAGCGGGCCCATAATTATGTAAAGCGCTAGCAAGTATAGGACGACCGACCAAATAGTGGAAAAAACGGTCCGTATCCAACTAAGCCCAAAGAAACTGTGTGCGCCAATAAACAGATATGTTAATTGCACGGCTGGCTTCAACTCG